>NZ_JBKVNQ010000006.1:0-58415 GCF_046967715.1 Hominisplanchenecus sp. | reverse complement strand
TACTGCAGGGCGACGGCAAGATGAGCAAATCCAAAGGAAATGTACTGTATGCCGATGAGCTGGTTGATTTCTTTGGCGTGGATGCCGTGCGTTATTTCGTTCTGCATGAGATGCCGTTTGAAAACGACGGTGTGATCTCCTGGGAGCTGATGGTAGAGCGTATGAATTCTGACCTGGCAAATACCCTCGGAAACCTGGTAAACCGTACGGTTTCCATGTCCAATAAATATTTCGGCGGCGTGGTAGAAAATAAGAACGTAAACGAGCCAGTGGATGAAGAATTAAAGAAAGTCGTTCTGGAAACACCGAACAAAGTCATTGCAAAAATGGAAGAGCTGCGTGTGGCAGATGCGATCACCGAGATCTTTACACTGTTCAAACGCTGCAACAAATACATCGACGAGACGATGCCGTGGGCACTGGCAAAAGACGAGGCAAAAAAAGAGCGTCTGGCAACGGTTCTCTACAATCTGGTAGAGTCCATCAGCGTCGGAGCAACACTTCTGGAATCCTTCATGCCGGAGACTTCTGATAAAGTACTGGCACAGCTCGGAGCACAGAAACGCAAGCTTTCCCAGATGGATACCTTTGGTCTGTATCCGTCAGGCAATAAAGTAACCGAGAAACCGGAAATCCTCTTTGCACGTATGGATATCAATGAAGTGATGGCAAAAGTTGCAGAGCTTCATCCGGTAAAAGAAGAAGTAAAAGAAGAGGAAAAAGGCATTGATATCGAGCCGAAAGATGAGATCACATTTGAAGAATTCGGCAAAATGCAGTTCCAGGTAGGCGAGATCATTTCCTGCGAGGCAGTGAAAAAATCCAAAAAACTGCTCTGTTCTCAGGTTAAGATCGGCAGCCAGGTAAAACAGATCGTATCCGGAATTAAGGCACATTACACACCGGAAGAGATGGTCGGCAAAAAAGTCATGGTACTGGTAAACTTAAAACCTGCAAAACTTGCCGGAGTTCTTTCGGAAGGTATGCTGCTGTGTGCAGAGGATGAGAACGGAGAACTTTCCCTGATGGTACCGGAAAAGAAAATGCCGTCCGGAGCAGAGATCTGCTAAGAGGAAAAGAATGTATGATTTTTGACAGTCACGCTCATTATGATGATGAGGCATTTGACAAAGACAGAGACCGCCTGCTCTCCACGCTGGAAGAGCAGGGTGTCGGCTGTATTGTAAACGTAGGTGCAAGTTTTCGGGGGGCAAAGGACAGTGTGGAGCTTTCTATGCGTTATCCGCATGTCTATGCGGCAGTCGGCGTGCATCCGGATCATGTCGGTGAACTGGATGAGGTGAAGATGCAGCATCTCAAAGAAATGTGCACCATGGAAAAAACAGTCGCAGTCGGCGAGATCGGTCTTGATTATTACTGGGATAAAGAGTCCCACGAGCTTCAGAAGGAATGGTTCAAAAAGCAGATGGAGCTTGCAAAAGAGGTAGATCTTCCGGTCATTGTGCACAGCCGCGAGGCCGCACAGGATACGTTTGATTTGATCAAAAGTGAGCACGCCGGAACGACCGGAGGTGTGATACATTGTTTTTCCGGCTCGAAAGAGATGGCAAAAGAGTATATCAAGATGGGCTATTACATCGGGGTCGGCGGTGTTGTCACGTTTAAAAATGCAAGAGTTTTAAAAGAAGTGGTGGAGAGTATTCCACTTGAGCGGATTCTGACGGAAACAGACTGCCCATATCTGGCACCGGTGCCGTTTCGCGGAAAACGCAACTGTTCTGCCTATATTTCCTATGTGCTCGACATGATCGCAGAGTTAAAGGGCATTTCCAGAGAAGAGGCAGAGCAGGTTACTTACGAAAATGCAAGAAATATGTACCGCATCACAGACTGAAAGGCAGGAAAAAATGGAGAAATTATCAAATCCACAGAAAACCATAGAAGTAATTAAAAAATATGATTTTGCCTTTCAGAAGAAATTCGGGCAGAATTTTCTGATCGATGCCCATGTGCTGAACAAGATCATTGCTTCAGCAGATATCACAAAGGATGACTGTGTACTGGAAATCGGACCTGGTATCGGAACGATGACGCAGTATCTGGCAGAGGCAGCCGGAAAAGTTGTGGCAGTGGAGATCGACCGCAACTTGATTCCGATCCTCTCTGAGACGCTGGCAGATTACGAAAATGTAACCGTGATCAATGAAGATGTCCTGAAACTGGACATTGCGAAACTTGCGGATGAATACAATCAGGGCAGACCAATCAAAGTAGTGGCAAATCTTCCGTATTATATTACGACACCGATCATCATGGGACTTTTCGAGAGCCATGTGCCGGTAAAGAGCATTACTGTTATGGTTCAGAAAGAAGTTGCCCTGCGTATGCAGGCAGGACCGGGCACCAAAGATTACGGGGCACTGTCTCTGGCTGTGCAGTTTTATGCAGAGCCATATATCGTGGCAAATGTACCGCCAAACTGCTTTATGCCGCGTCCGAATGTCGGAAGTGCGGTCATCCGACTGACCCTGCATGAAAATCCGCCTACCACGGTAAAGGATGAAAGTCTGATGTTCCGGATCATCCGAGCTTCTTTTAACCAGAGAAGAAAAACGCTGCTCAACGGCCTGAATAATTCACCGGAGATTGCAGCAACGAAAGAACAGATCCAGACAGCTTTTGAAAAGCTTGGTTTTCCGGCAAATGTACGTGGGGAGACATTGACCTTAAAAGAATTTGCGGCACTTGCAGATGAGTTTGCCGAATTTTAGAATAAGAGAGCGGACGTTTTACGGCGTTCGCTTTTTTACTAAATCAAGCAGTAAAGCAGATTGCGAATATCCGCTTGACGAATGGTAAGAATTACTTTGTAACGGAGTAATTCTCGCGTGCGTTCGACTTGAATCAGACAGAAAGGGGAGAATATATGAGAAAAAAACTTACAGCAGTACTTCTGGCAGCGACAATGCTGCTTACTTCCGGTGTCACGGTCTTTGCAGACCGCGTGGATGCAGTCATCGACAAGCCATATCTTGCACTGGGAGCGGATTTAAGCCCACAGGAACAGATGACAGTTTTATCATTGCTCGGACTTAGTGACATCAACGTGGATGATTATGATATCATCAGCATCACCAATGCGGATGAACATGAATATCTGGATAAGTATCTGGATGCTTCGATCATCGGCACCAGGGCGTTGTCATCGGTTCTGGTCGTTGGAAAAGAAGCCGGAAACGGCATCCATGTAACAACGAAAAATATTTCCTACTGTACCGAAGGTATGTATCGCAATGCACTTTTGACGGCCGGCATCGAAGATGCGGATATCACGGTGGCAGGACCGTTTTCGATTTCCGGAACGGCGGCACTGGTCGGTGCGATCAAGGCGTATGAGACCATGACCGGGGAAGAGATTGACGATGAGAATCTCGATGCGGCAAACGATGAACTGGTGCTGACCGGCAAACTGGTGGAGGATATCGGAGATTCTGAAAAAGCAGAAGATCTGATGGCACTGGTAAAACAGGAAGTGGCAGAGAACAAACTGACCAGTGCAGAGGATATTCAAAATGTGGTGGATCAAGCATGCGATCAGCTGGATATTCAGCTTTCCGAAGAAAATCAGAAGCAGATCGCAGAACTGATGAAAAAGATAGAGGGACTGGATCTGGATGTGGATAAACTGAAGGATCAGGCAAAAGATTTGTATCAGAAACTGGAAGATTTGGATTTCCATGTGGATAAAGAGAGCGTTGGGAATTTCTTTACACGGATCATTGATGCGATCGTAAATTTCTTCCAGGGACTGTTTGGAAAATAAAAGAGGGTAACTGAAAATAAAACAAAAGATGGAGGGACTTTATGAAAGGAAAAAAAGTTTTAAGTGTTCTGCTTGCTTCTGTAATGATGTTCACGGCAGTTCCGGTAGGAAGCATTGGGGCAATGGCTGCACCAGTCCAGAATGCACAGGTGCAGGAGCAGAAAGTGAAGACACAGGCAGAGAGTGGTCTTTCCAATATCGCAGCCGACTGTGAAATCAGCGTTCCAAGCGAGGAAGGAGCCAACGTCAAGGAAAATATGGTGGATGGAAATCCGTCTAGTTTGTGGGTGAACAATGGGGCGAACTGGCCGTGTACAGTAACATTTGCACTGCCAAAGGCAAACACGAAATGTGTGAAAAAAATAGTGCTGAAATTCGAATCCGGCCATACACCGTGGAGCGTGGATGTATCACTGAAGTATGCACTGAACAACGTAACGAGCGATCTGGTCAGTGTACCTGGATCTGCAAAGACTGCAAAATTTGACGATGGCTATACGTTTGAATTTGAAAATGCCCAGGCGATGACTCATCTGTATGTGGAACTTTCCAATCCGAAGAACAACGGTGCAACCGGTGCTTTCTGGCCGGCGATCGCAGAGGCAGAAGTTTATATTGATAACGGTGCGGAAGAAACAGTTGAACTGGAAAACATCGCTGCTACCAGAAAGCAGAGTCTGACACTGAAAAGCGAAGTCAATGCATCCGCAGACAAAGCAAAAATCACCGACAACGATGAGACAACGGCATCTCCTCTTCAGGAGAAAACCTTTGCAGCCGGCAGCAGTGAGACCTTTGCAGAAGTTGGTTTTGGCGTAGAGCAGAAGATGCGTCAGATTATTCTGGCACTGCCAAAGGACAATCAAAATGCATCCTATACCTATAAGCTTTACGGAAAAGCAACAAAAAACGGCTCTTATGAAACACAGCCGTTTGCGACCGGAAACATCAATACCGGTGATGCAAACAAAGTAAAGATCAACGCAGCCGATGTGGATTCTGCTGTCAAAGATCTAGAATACGAATCCGTAAAGGCTGTTTTTGAGGCAGCAAACGATGCCGGAAAAAATAACATCCTGTCTCTGGCAGAGTTCCAGATCTTTGCAAACAAAGCAACGATCGCAGAGGCGGATACTGAAAATATCGTATGGAAAAGCACCGCACTGCACAGCAACTACAGTCAGGACACCCTGAACCGCATTGTTGACGGAAATTTAAGCAATACCTGGAGTGCAGACCAGTATCCGGCATATGTGGATTTTGATCTCGGAGCAGAGTATGATCTGTCAAGGATTGAAGTTTACACCCCGAAAAACGGCTATTCCCAGTATTCTCTGTACTACAGCAACGATGGTCAGAATTACAGCAAACTTGCGGAAAAAACCGGCACCGATGCCTGTCCGGATGGAGGAGAGGTTTATCAGGCAGAAGGAAAGAAAGCAAGCAGTGTGCGTATCCTGCTTTCCTACAATTCTGCAAGTTCCAAAGCCGTGCTGAATGAAGTTCGTATCCTCGGAACAAAGAGCGGGGAAGCAAAAAAAGCCGCATTTCAGGCACCGGTTTCCTATGTAGAATCCGCATACAATACAGAAGTTACCACGCAGGATACGATCGATGAAGTTTATGGTGTTGTCAGCCGTAACCTTGGTAAGCAGTACAAAAACTGGTTTACCTTTGAAGTAAAAGACAAGGCAGAAGGTGCAGCCGATTATTATGAGATCGAAGATGTGAACGGTAAAGTGAAGATCACCGGCAACAGCGGTGTGACGATCGCAAACGGCCTGAACTATTATCTGAAATATTACTGCAAGGTGAGCATCACCCAGGTCGGTGATCAGGTAACGATGCCAAAAAGTATTGTAAAAGTCGGATCAAAAGTACATAAAGAGTGCAAAGTGGCACTGCGTTATGCGTACAACTACTGTACGATGTCCTACTCGATGGCATTCTGGGGCGAGGATGAGTGGAGAAAAGAACTTGACTGGCTGGCACTCAATGGTGTCAACATCGTTCTGGATATCACCGGACAGGAAGAAGTCTGGAGAGAATTTTTAAGTGCACTTGGCTATACGCATGAAGAGATCAAAGATTATATCGCAGGACCTGCCTACTATGCATGGGCATATATGGCAAACCTTTCCGGATACGGCGGACCGGTCCATGACTCCTGGTTTACCAAGAGAACGGAGCTTGCAAGAAAGAACCAGCTGATCATGCGGAAACTCGGCATGCAGCCGATCCTTCAGGGATACAGCGGCATGATTCCGGTTGATGTGCAGAGCAAGGCAAAAGGAGCGTATGCACTGACAGGCAACGATGTGATCCCACAGGGAACCTGGTGCTCCTTCCAGCGTCCGTACATGCTGCGTACCACCACAGCGGCATACGATAAATATGCAAAATTATTTTATGAGTGTCAGAAAAATGTCTATGGAGATGTAACACATTATTATGCGACGGATCCATTCCATGAGGGCGGAGATACCGGTGACATGTCCACAAGTGATGTAAGTTCAGAAGTGTTAAATTCCATGCTGGAGTTTGACAAGGATGCAGTCTGGGTGATCCAGGCATGGCAGGGCAACCCGAGTGCCGGACTGATAAACGGACTGAACGGAAGAAAAGAGCACGCACTTGTGCTGGATCTTTATGCAGAGAAGGACACACACTGGAACGACAGTAGTTACTCCGGCGGAAAAGAGTTTCAGAAGACACCGTGGGTTTACTGTATGCTGAACAACTTCGGCGGACGTATGGGACTGCATGGACATATGGACAATATTGTCAGCGGCGTTGTCGATGCGGCAAACAACAGTGAAATGCTGACCGGTATCGGTATTACACCGGAAGGTTCTCAGAACAACCCGGTCCTTTATGATTTATTATTTGAAACTGTATGGTGTGACGATGCAACAAAAACGCTGACAGAGATCGACACCGACCAGTGGCTCAAAGATTATGTGACAAGACGTTACGGAGCCAAGAGTGAATCTGCGTATGAGGCAATGAAGATCCTCGAAAACACCGTTTACAAGGCATCTCTGAACATGCGTGGTCAGGGTGCACCGGAGTCCTACATCAATGCACGCCCGGCAGAGAGTATCGGTGCGGCATCAACCTGGGGAAATGCAGTGATCGGCTACGATATGGAAGAGCTGGAAAAAGCAGCAGAGCTGCTGCTTGAAGATTACGATACCCTGAAAAAGAGCGACGGTTATCTCTATGATCTGGCAGATGTTCTCAAACAGGTACTGTCAAACTCTTCCCAGAAATATCACAGAGAGATGGTAAGTGCTTATCGGTCCGCTGATATTGCGAAATTTAACGAGGCATCCGATCAGTTTTTAAGCCTGATCGACAAAGTGGAAGAAGTGCTCGGAACCAGAAAAGAATTCCTGTTCGGAACCTGGACAGAACAGGCGAAGAAACTGGCAGAGGGTGACGATGACTTCACAAAAGATATCTACGAACTGAATGCGAAATCGCTGGTAACTACCTGGGCTTCTTATCCGCAGGCAGAGAGTGGTGGACTGAAAGACTACTCCAACCGTCAGTGGGCAGGTCTTACACAGGACTTCTACAAACAGCGTTGGACGATGTGGATCAATCAGAAAAAGGCAGAAATGAAAGGCGAAAGCACACAGAACATCAACTGGTTTGCTTTTGAGTGGGCATTTGCAAGAAGTCACAAAGAATACACGACAGAGGCATCCGGCAAAAACTTAAAAGAACTCGGGGAAGATATCCTGAAAAATTACAGTTCCAAAGATCCGGCAGCAAATGGTGCAAACGATTACACAGGAAAAGTGACTGTAACAGCAGGTTCGGAAGAGACAAGCCAGGAGAACGGTGCAGCAGCCAATGTCCTGGATGGAAGTTCCGATACAATCTGGCATACCAACTACACAAATGCAGCCGACATGGCTTCCTACGAGAAACATTATCTGATTTTTACAATGGAAGAGGCAGTCAAACTTGGCGGACTTCGTTATCAGCCAAGACAGGGCGGAGGTCTTAACGGTATCATCAAAGCTTACGAGATCTACACCAGTATGGACGGCGAGAATTATACAAAAGCGGCAGAAGGAAACTGGACGGCAGACACTTCCTGGAAACTGGCTTCTTTTGACAAACCAGTTACCGCAAAATATGTGAAATTTGTCGTAAAGGATGCAACTTCCGAACAGGCAGGAAAATGTTTCAGCAGTGCGGCACAGATCAGACTGACCGTTCCGGAAAAAACAGGAGAAGACAAGCCGACTGAAACAGAAAAACCGACTGAGACGGAAAAACCGACTGAGACAGAAAAACCGAACCAGACCGAAAAGCCGACTGAAACGGAAAAACCGGACCAGACGGAGAAACCGGATCAGACCGAAAAACCAAAGGACAATAAATCCGACCAGAACACTTCTGGTTCTGCCGGAAAGATCGGAGATGTGATCGCAGATGCAGCCGGAGTGTTCAACTACACGATCACCGGAAATGACACCGTGGAAGTAAAGAGCATGGCAGCAAAGGGCAAAACAAAGAAAGCCGTAAAAATTTCTGCATCGATCAAAGCAAATGGTAAGACTTACAAAGTGACCGGTATTGCGGCAAACGCCTTTAAGGGCAATAAAAAGATGACTTCCGTGCTCATCGGAGGCAATGTGAAAAAGATTGGCAGAAGTGCATTTAAAAACTGCAAAAACTTGACGAAAGTTACCGTGAACGGCAGCAAACTGCAGACCATCAGCAAAAATGCATTCAAAGGCGATAAAAAGTTAAAGAACATCAGCCTGAAGAAAGTAAAATCTCTGAAGAAAGTAGAAAAGGCGGCATTTAAGGGCATTTCGAAAAAAGTAACCGTAAAAGTGCCGAAGAACAAAAAGAAAGCTTACAGCAAGCTGCTGGCAAAAGGAAGCATTGCGGCAGGCAAAGTAAGATCATAAAACATAGCATAGAAGGATTCCGGCAGACATAGGATAGCATGAAAGAAACGGAAAGGGCGAAATTCCGGTGAAAGGATTTTTATACAGAAACTGGAAAAACATGCTTTTTCACATCTATCTGTTTGTACTGTTTGCCGGAATCGGAATCGGCAGTGTGGAATATATCCGCTGGTGTGAAAGATCACTTCCGGCATCAGCGGATATTCCGCCTGAGATTGCCCTGACTTTCGACGACGGACCACATCCGGTCTATACGAAAAAGTTGCTGGACGGTCTGCGAAAACGAGGCGTAAAGGCAACCTTTTTTCTGATCGGGGAAAATATCGAAGGAAATGAAGAATTGGTAAAGCAGATGGCAGAAGATGGACATCTGATCGGAAACCATACCTGGTCCCATGTGGACGTTACAAAAATGTCGGATAAACAGGCATGTGAAGAGATTACAAAAACGAGCGAGCTGGTCAGAAGCATTGTCGGCTATGACACCGAATATATCAGACCTCCTTTTGGGGCATGGAACAAAAACCTGGAGTGCGGTTTTCAGATGTTTCCGGTGCTCTGGACCATCGATCCGCTGGACTGGAAAACAGAAAATGCGGATCAGATCGTAGAAAAAGTGATGTCTGAGGCAAAAGAAAATGCCATTATCCTGCTGCATGACCGCTATGAAGCTTCGGTGGAAGCGGCACTTCGGATCGTGGATCTGTTAAAGGAGCAGGGCTATACATTTGTAACAGCAGATAAGCTTGTACTGGAATGACAGGATGTTATAGAAAGTTACTTTGTGACGGAGTTACTTGTGCGGTATCTTTCAAACGAAAAAGAAACACAGGAGGGGAGGAAGAACTTTGGATTTATTTGATTATATGAGAGAAACGAAAATGGAGAGTGAAGCACCGCTTGCTTCTAGGATACGGCCCAGGACATTGGATGAGATTGTCGGACAACAGCATATTCTGGCAAAAGATAAACTGCTTTACCGGGCGATCAAAGCAGATAAACTCAGTTCCGTTATTTTTTACGGACCGCCGGGAACCGGAAAGACAACGATCGCAAAAGTGATCGCCGGCACAACGAGTGCGGCTTTTACGCAGATCAATGCTACGGTGGCAGGTAAAAAAGATATGGAAGAAGTCGTTGCCGAGGCAAAACAGAGGATGGGCATGTATGGAAAGAGGACGATTCTGTTTGTAGATGAGATCCATCGTTTTAACAAAGGGCAGCAGGACTATTTACTTCCGTTTGTTGAGGACGGGACAGTGGTGCTGATCGGGGCGACAACGGAGAATCCTTATTTTGAAGTCAACGGTGCTTTGCTTTCCAGATCCAAAGTTTTTGAACTGAAACCGCTTGAAAAAGAAGATATCAAAAAACTGATTTTGCGTGCGGTCACGGACAGCGAACGCGGTATGGGGGCATATGATGTCTGCATGGATGAGGAAGCGGCAGATTTTCTGGCAGAAGCGGCAGACGGCGATGCCAGGTCTGCACTCAATGCTGTAGAGCTTGGTGTGCTGACAACGGAGCGTTCTGCAGACGGGAAAATCCACTTTACGATCGACGTGGCATCAGAGTGTATCCAGAAACGTGTGATCCGCTACGATAAGGCGGGAGATAATCACTACGATACGATCTCTGCTTTTATCAAGAGTATGCGGGGATCAGATCCGGATGCGGCAGTTTATTATCTGGCAAGAATGCTCTATGCCGGAGAAAGTGTGACCTTTATCGCCAGAAGGATCATGATCTGTGCATCCGAAGATGTCGGCAATGCAGATCCGCAGGCACTTCAGGTGGCAGTTGCGGCGGCACAGGCTGTCGAGCGTGTCGGTATGCCGGAGTCGCAGCTGATCCTTTCTCAGGCAGCAATCTATGTGGCATGTGCTCCGAAGAGCAATGCAGCAACGAATGCAATCTTTTCGGCAATGGAATCGGTGAAAAATAAAAAAGCTTCCGTGCCGCCGTATCTGCAGGATGCACATTATGGCGGAGCAGGGAAGCTGGGGAGGGGCATTGGTTATGAATATGCCCACGATTTCCCGAAACATTTCTCAAAGCAGCGTTATCTGCCGTATGAACTCGGCGAAGTGAAGTTTTATGAGCCAAGTGACAGCGGATATGAGCAGCAGATCAGGAAGCATCTGGACTGGCTGCATGAAGAATAAAATGCAGGGCAGAATGGTTCTGTACTTCGAACTTCAATTCTGCCAGGTGTTCAGGAGAGCTGTGTCATCAGAAACTGGTAGACCATTTCGCATTTGTTTTTCCAGGACTTGCACATAGCTTCTGCCTGTTTTTTGTCCGGAACCGTAAGAGTCAGGTCGATCAGATCGGACTCTTTTTCTTTTATGACACAGTGTACGGCATATTCTTTTGCCGTGGTACGGTAATAATCCGCCGTGACCGAAACCTCATTTCGCAGCTCAATCTTGTGTTCCTGAAGATACTGATCGGCTTCCTCTTGGATTGCATTCGGGATGCGGTCACAGAAATAGCCAAGTGCCTCGCGTCCGCTCTTTGTCAGCTGAAACTGTGTGGTATTGCGGATGGTCTGTGGCTTAACAAGATTGGCTTCTTCCAGTTCTGAAAAAGCTTGCTGCAGCGTGAAATAGTTTGTGTAGCCGCGGTCAAGCAGAAAACTGGAAATCTGGCTGTTTGTAAGCGGAAAATCCACGCGGTCAAGCATATATAAGATAATTAATTTATAAAGCGTAAATGGTTCAGCCATAAAATGCCTCCTTATGTAAAAAATCTCTGCAAAAGCGTGTCAGGTCTCAACTGTGTCCGCTTTACTTTCATTCGGTAAACAGACGTCCCTGCCAGGTATCACGAACTTTCAGTTCGTGGTGGATATGGTTGAGGACGCTGCGTTTTTTCAGGCTCCAGAGCGGTGCGATCAGCAGATCGCTCGGACCGTCCCCGGTCAGGCGGTGGATCGTGATATCCGGCGAGAGCACTTCCAGACAGCGGATCACAAGATCAACGTATTCATCTTCCGATAAAATGTGAAATCCGGTCTGCCCATAATAAGCTGCCAGATCGGTGTGTTTCAGCACATGGAGCAGCTGCAGCTTGATGCCGTCAATGTGGTGTGCATTTAAGTAACGCATGGTCTCTAGGATATTTTCCGTATTTTCGCCCGGAAGACCAAGAATCGTATGAACGACCGTCTCTAATTTACGTTCCTGCAGTTTTTCAAGTGCATCTTCAAAACAGGAAAGTTTATAGCCTCTGCGGATAAAAGCGGCTGTTCGTTCATGGATCGTCTGAAGCCCAAGCTCTACCGTGACCGGTTTCTTTTTATTCAGCTCCGATAACAGATCCAGCGTCTCGTCCGGCAGGCAGTCCGGTCTTGTGCCGATCGAAAGTCCGACGATGTCTTCGTGTTCAATCGCCTCTGTAAAAATACGCTCCAGATATGAAAGCGGAGCGTAAGTATTGGTGTAAGCCTGAAAATAGGCGATAAAATGCGTTGCCGGAAATTTCGGGGAAAGGCGGGCCTTCTGTTCCTCAATCTGCTGATGGATCGGGTGTGTCCTGTCACCGGCAAAATCACCGCTTCCGCCCTCACTGCAGAAAATACAGCCGCACTTTCCGAGCGTGCCGTCGCGGTTCGGACAGGTCATGCCGCCGTCTAAAGAGACTTTGTAAATCTTTTCACCGTAGCGGTCCCGCAGATGATAATCCAGCGAGCGGTACGGTTTTCCACCAAAATCTGGCGGTTTTACAGTCATAAAGCTACCTCCGTGGTATCTGCCGGCAAAATCCGGCAGCTGTTCTTTAAAACTTATCATAGCATCTGCATTTGTAAAAATCAAGGAGACGAAAAAAGGTTTGCGGCATTTCCTCTGGTATGGTAGAATGATAGAAGAAAATGCTGGGTGTGCATGGCATGCCTTGGGATGTTTTACAGAAAGGAATCCAAAAGATGAGTATACTGATAAAAAACGGCAGAGTGATTGATCCGGACACCAGAAAAGATGGCCGGTATGATATCCTGATCGAGGAGGATAAGATTGTAAAGGTAGACCAGGAGATCAAGGAAGAGGCAGAAGAAGTGATCGATGCAGAAGGCTGCTACGTTATGCCGGGCCTGATCGACCTGCATGTTCACTTGAGGGATCCGGGACAGACGTACAAGGAGACGGTTGAGACAGGAGCAGCTGCAGCGGCACACGGAGGATTTACCACCGTGCTGGCGATGCCGAATACAAAGCCGGTAACAGATGATAGACTTAATATCCGTTATGTACACAACAAGGCAAAAGCGATGGCACCGATTCACGTACTGCAGGCCGGTGCGATCACAAAAGGACAGAAGGGAAAAGAACTTGCCGATATCGAATCCATGGTAGCGGAAGGAGCTCCGGCAATCAGTGAGGACGGTAAATCCGTTATGGATTCCCTGCTCTGCAAAGAAGCAATGAAGATCGCAGCAGAGTGCGGCGTTCCGGTCATGGCACACTGCGAGGACATCGACCTGGTGGACGGCGGTGTGGCAAATGACGATGAATCGATCCGCAAACAGGGACTTCGCGGCATCAGCAATGCAGTCGAGGACATCATCGCCGTGCGTGATGTGATGCTGGCAGGAGAGACAGGAGCACACCTACATCTGTGCCACTGCTCTACTTATGGAAGCGTGGAGATCGTCAAACAGGCAAAAAAACAGGACATCCATGTAACGGCAGAAGTATGCCCGCATCATTTTACGCTGACCTCCAAAGATGTCGATGCCAGCGATGCAAACTATAAAATGAACCCGCCGCTGCGTACCAAAAAGGACGTAGAGGCATTAAAACGAGGTCTGCGAGATGACATTATGGATGTGATCGCAACCGACCATGCACCGCACAGCGAAGAGGAAAAGAGACGTTCCTTTACGGCAGCACCGTTTGGTATTGTCGGACTTGAGACAGCCGTTCCGCTTACCATCAGCGAGCTGGTAGAAAAAGAGTACCTTACACCGATGCAGATGGCAGAAAAGATGAGCTACAATCCGGCAAAAATCCTGGGACTGGACAAAGGTTCCCTTGCAGAAGGCAAGATCGCCGATGTGGTCATCATTGATCCGAACGAAGAGTATGTGATCGATAAAAATACCTTCGCATCCAAAGGACGCAACACACCGTTCCACGGCAGAACCGTACGAGGCAAAGTCAAAGTGACGATCTGCGACGGAAAGGTCGTTTATAAAGATAAATAGAATGATAAATGCCGTTCCACACAGCAAATGTGTGGATCCACAGAAGAAAGGATAAGATTATGATTCAGAAATTGATCCAGAAGATCCAGAAAACACATGCACCGATCGTAGTAGGACTCGATCCGATGCTTTCCTATGTACCGGCTCATATCCAGAAACGTGCATTTGAAGAACACGGTGAGACACTGGAAGGAGCAGCAGAAGCCATCTGGCAGTATAACAAAGAGATCGTAGACCATGTGTATGACCTGATCCCGGCAGTAAAACCACAGATCGCCATGTACGAACAGTTCGGTATTCCTGGTCTTATGGCCTTTAAAAAGACCGTAGATTACTGTAAATCCAAAGATCTTGTTGTGATCGGCGATATCAAACGAGGCGATATCGGATCGACATCCGCAGCTTATGCAGTCGGACATCTTGGAAAAGTCAAAGTCGGAAACAACAGCTTTGCAGGATTTGACGAAGATTTTGTTACCGTAAATCCATATCTTGGAACCGACGGTGTGAAACCGTTTGTAGATGTCTGCAAAGAGGAGAAAAAAGGTCTGTTCATCCTTGTCAAGACTTCCAACCCGTCAAGCGGTGAGTTTCAGGATCGTCTGATCGACGGCCGTCCGCTCTACGAGCTGGTTGGTGAGCAGGTTGCAAAATGGGGCGAGGACTGCATGGGTGATGATTACAGCTATGTGGGAGCCGTTGTCGGAGCAACTTACCCGGAACAGGGCAAAGTGCTGCGTAAGATCATGCCGAAGTCCTTTATCCTGGTACCGGGTTATGGTGCACAGGGCGGAAAAGGTGCAGACCTGGTACACTTCTTCAACGAAGACGGACTTGGTGCGATCGTAAACTCATCCAGAGGAATCATTGCTGCTTACAAACAGGAGCAGTATGCAAAATACGGTGAAGAACATTTTGCGGAGGCATCCAGAGCAGCTGTTGAGGCAATGATCGCAGATATCGGAACTGCTCTTGAGAGGGCAAAATAAGCAGCCGTTTTCAAAATGTGGGGATTGGCATTTGCAGATTTCATACAGCCGCCTGGTTTGACAGGACAAAAAGAAAAGAAATGAGGATTTTAATATGGCTGGCAAATATAAAGAACTTGCAGAAGTTTTAAAGCAGGAGTGCATTGCTCCTGATATTTACAGTATGTGGCTTCAGACAGACAAGATCGCAGAGCAGGCTGTACCGGGACAGTTTATTTCCGTGTACAGCAACGATGGCAGCAGACTTCTGCCGCGTCCGATCAGTCTGTGTGAGATTGATAAGGATAAAAAGGCACTTCGTATCGTTTATCGTGTGGCAGGAAAAGGAACGGCGGAGTTTGCACAGTGTCAGAAAGGTGATAAGCTTGAAATTTTAGGACCGCTCGGAAATGGATTTCCGATGGAACGTGCCGAAGGCAAAAAGGTATTTCTGATCGGCGGAGGCATCGGTATTCCGCCTATGGTTGAGCTTTCCAGGCAGCTTCCGGGTGAAAAGACAGCGATCGCCGGATACCGTGATGACAAACTGTTTTTAAAAGAAGAACTTGAGCGAAATGCAGTATTTTATGCGGCAACAGAGGATGGAAGTGTCGGCACAAAGGGCAATGTCCTTGATGCGATCCGTGAGAATAAACTTACCGCAGATGTGATCTATGCCTGCGGACCGACTCCGATGCTCCGTGCACTGAAAGCTTATGCACAGGAACAGGATATCGAGTGCTGGATTTCCATGGAAGAGCGTATGGCATGCGGCATCGGTGCCTGCCTTGCCTGCGTCTGCCAGTCAAAAGAGGTGGACGATCATTCTCATGTACATAACAAACGTGTCTGCAAAGACGGACCGGTATTTCTGGCAACGGAGGTGGAACTGTGAGTACAAAGATAAGTACAAGCGTAAATATTGCCGGAGTTGAACTGAAAAATCCGGTTATGACAGCATCCGGAACTTTTGGCTCCGGAGCAGAATACAGTGAATTTGTGGACCTGTCAAAGCTTGGTGCAGTGGTCACAAAGGGCGTGGCAAACGTACCGTGGCCGGGCAATCCGACTCCGCGTGTGGCAGAAGTCTACGGCGGCATGTTAAATGCTATCGGACTGCAGAATCCGGGCATTGATGTATTTGTAAAACGTGATATTCCGTTTTTGAAACAGTATGATACCAAGATCGTGGTCAATGTCTGTGGAAGAAGTACGAAGGACTACTGTGAAGTGGTAGAACGTCTGGCAGACGAACCAGTGGATCTTCTGGAGATCAACATTTCCTGCCCGAACGTCAAAGAAGGCGGCATTGCTTTCGGACAGAATCCAAAGTCTGTCGAGGACATCACAAAAGAGATCAAACGTGTGGCAAAACAGCCGGTTATCATGAAGCTCAGCCCAAATGTGACCGATATCACGGAAACAGCAAGGGCAGCAGAAGCAGGCGGTGCAGATGCACTTTCTCTGATCAATACACTGACCGGTATGAAGATTGATATTAATCGCAGGAAATTTGTCCTGGCAAACAAGACCGGCGGTATGTCCGGTCCGGCAGTCAAACCGGTTGCCGTGCGTATGGTATATCAGACCGCACAGGCAGTAAAACTTCCGATCATCGGCATGGGCGGCATCATGAATGCAGAGGATGCCCTGGAGTTCATTTTGGCAGGAGCAACTGCCGTTTCTGTAGGAACCGCAAACTTTATCGATCCGATGACCACCCTCAAAGTAGCAGAAGGGATCGAAGCATATATGAGAGCACAGAATGTATCCGACATCAGAGAACTGGTCGGTGCCGTGCAGTAAGGAGATAAGAAATGGAACAGTATAAACAGGAATTTATTGAATTTATGGTAGATTGTGATGTGCTGAAATTCGGCGAATTCACACTGAAAAGCGGAAGAAAATCTCCGTTCTTTATGAATGCCGGAGCTTATGTGACCGGTTCTCAGTTAAAGAAACTGGGTGAATATTATGCAAAAGCGATCCATGACCGATACGGCGATGATTTTGACGTACTGTTCGGACCGGCTTACAAAGGAATCCCGCTTAGTGTTGTGACTGCAATCGCATACAGTGAACTTTACGGAAAAGAAGTGCGTTACTGCTCCGACCGCAAAGAAGAAAAAGATCACGGTGCAGACAAGGGAAGCTTTCTTGGAAGCAAATTAAAAGACGGTGACCGTGTGATCATGATCGAAGACGTTACTACTTCCGGCAAATCCATGGAAGAAACGGTTCCGAAGGTAAAAGGTGCCGCAGATGTGACGATCGTCGGACTGATGGTTTCTCTTGACCGTATGGAAGTCGGAAAAGGCGGCGTAAAGTGTGCTCTGGATGAAGTGAAAGATCTTTACGGTTTTGAGACCGCAGCAATCGTAAATATGCAGGATGTCGTAGAGCATCTCTATAACAGAGAATGTGACGGAAAAGTTGTGATCGATGATACATTAAAAGCAGCGATCGATGCATATTATGAGAAATACGGGGCAAAATAATTCGGTAAAATGGAGGCTTTTCATGAACGAAAAAATTTTTAAGACAATAAGAGGTACCGGTGCGGCAAGTCTCGCAGTCGGGATCGTGGTTCTGGTGACCGGAATTTCAGCCGGCGTGATGATGATCGTAAACGGTGCAAGACTTCTGAAGTGTAAAAGTCAGGTATTGATTTAGTTTTATGAGGAAGGAAACAAAAAAGAAGGTGCGGATACTAGGAGCGGTGCTGTTTTTTCTTTATCTGCTGGCACTGACGTATTTTCTGTTTTTTGCGGAAGGATACGGAAGATCCGTGGAAGGAAGAATGTATGCCTACAACCTTCAGCCCTTTCGGGAAATCAAAAGATTCTGGGTTCACCGGGAGATGCTGGGGACATTCGCAGTATTCTGCAATCTGGCGGGGAATGTGATCGGCTTCATTCCGTTTGGGATGATCCTGCCGGTCATATGGCCGAAAACGGGGAAAGTTTTACGGATCCTGCTTCTTAGCTTCGAGTTCAGTCTGTGCGTGGAGACGATACAGCTTGTCTGGAAGGTGGGAAGCTTTGATGTGGATGACCTGATCCTCAACACCCTGGGCGGTGTGATCGGGTATCTGCTGTTTTGGATATGTAATAAGATAAGGAGAAAGATATATGGCTAAAAAGCGTATGTATTCTTTTGCAAAAGAGAAACATTCCGGCAAAGGTATTCTTTCAACGATACTTGGTACACTCTCACTTGTCATTTTTGCCGTTCTGGCATGGCTGGCATATTATCTGGACGGACAGGGCGGCGTTTACCTGGGCAGCATCGGGCTACTTGGCATGGTATTTGCCGTCAGCAGTGTCGTGTTCGGACTGATGGGATTTGGCGAAAACAATGTGCGCTACCTGTTTCCGAAGATTGGGTCGATCCTTGGCGGCATCATGGTGGCATTGTGGGTATTTGTAGTTTTAATTGGGATTTAAGGAAATGCCAGGGACGAATTGCGGGAGTACGAAGTACGGAACAACTCGTATGGCATCACTTTACTGTAACCTTTAAAAGATTGGCGGTGGAAAGATGGAGAGAACAGTACTGGAAGAGAGAGACGCTCTCTCAATGGAACGACTTGCATCCATAACAAAAGAGCATACCGCACAGGAGCCGTTTGGGGATTATTTCAGAAAAACGGCTTCTTTTGTTATAAAAATGGATGAAGTTTACCGAAAAATAAAAGATGGAAAAACGGAAAGCTATACGCTTGAGCAGTGGCAGGCATTTAATCAGAGCCTTTATGAGGATATTCTTCCGGAGAACTATGAGCACAGCTATGGAAATCCAAAGTATGCGGTGGAAAAACTCGGAGAAGTGCACGGACGCATCTTAAGTTTTCTGTATGCCGAATTGTATGCCCTGATCGGCTATACCTTTGAGCAGCGGCTGCATGAAAAGGTGATCCTTCAGGAACTTCTGATCGAAGTGTATAACTGCTTTGAAGAGGAAGAGCTTCCGGGATACCGAAGGATCCAGCAGATCATCTACTGGTTTGAGAGTGATTACAGTGAGATCACGGTGGCACACCGCATTCGGGAAGCTGTTGATCCAAAGCTTGATTTTGCAGCGAAGATCGTGATGGAGTCGGATCTGAAAGACCTTCGCTATCTGTATCGCTATGGTGAGTATATCACCGAAAACGAGCGGAAGATGGCAGAATTTATGAACAGCCTGGATGAAGAGACTGTAGAAAAGATGGCATCTACGTTTACCGAAGGATACCGGATCGGATTTGTGCTTGGCGGCAAGGATCTTTCGAAAAAACAGACGGTCAACATCCGCTATATGGTCGGATTTGAGCGGATGGTGCGTCTGGCAATACGAAATTTTGAAAAAATGGGATTAAAGCCGGTCATCTATCGTGCGGCACTGGAGCGTATCAATAAAAAAGGTGTGCACCGCATCGGCTATTACGGGGCAATCCCGAACCGCCAGTTTGACTATGATCACCGGGCAGACCAGGCAATCTATCTGGACAAGGCCTTTATGGAGCGACGCCTGGGTGTTATGCGTTCGGCGTACGAAAATTATAAAACACTGGCAAACGGTCATGCAGGCCCGGCCTGCATTGATACCTTCGGGGAGCCGGAGTTTTATCCGCAGACAAAACCGGAAGCCTATTATTTGTCGGATAAGCAGAAAAAACTGCAGACACAGATGGATAACGAATCCGTACAGATCACAAACCGCTATATCATCGGTAAAGAACGCAGTTTTACGATCATCGCCTTTCCGGTCCCGGAAATCGGGGCATACTTCCCGGAGATTTTTAAAGAGACGATCCGCATCAATACGCTTGACTATCAGCTCTATGCAGATATCCAGCAGAAACTGATCGATGCCCTGGATCAGGGTGAGAGTGTACATGTGCTCGGAAAAGGAGAAAATCACACCGATATGCACATTGTCCTGCACAAACTGAATGATCCAAAGAAGCAGACTAATTTCGAAAATTGTGTGGCAGATGTCAACATTCCGGTCGGAGAAGTCTTTACTTCCCCGATATTGAAGGGAACAAGCGGCATTCTTGAGGCATGTACGGTTTATCTGGAAGGCTTAAAGTATGAAAAACTGCATCTGGAATTTGAAGATGGTATGGTAAAAGCATATACCTGCAAGAATTTTGAGCAGGAAGAGTACAATCAGAACTATGTCCGGGAAAATGTGCTGGCGAATCATGAGACTCTGCCAATCGGCGAATTTGCGATCGGAACAAACACAGCAGCCTATGCTATGGCAATGGAATATCATATTGAAGGAAAACTGCCGATCCTGATCGCTGAGAAGACCGGACCGCATTTTGCCGTAGGAGATACCTGCTACAGCTGGGCAGAAGATACACCGGTATACAATCCGGACAAAAAGGAAATCATCGCAAGAGACAATGAGATTTCCATTCGCAGAAAAGAAGATCCAGGAGAGGCATATTTTGGACATCATCTTGATATCACGATACCATATGACGAGCTTGGCAGCATCGAAGTACAGTGTGCTGACGGCAGAAGAATCCTGATCTTTGCGGACGGAAAGTTCGTACTTCCGGGCACGGAGGAGCTGAATCGCTTCCTCAATTAAGGTTTGCAGGTTGACAATAAAAGAAAGTATTAGTAAAATTAAAAAGATGTTAAACACTTACAATGATGCGAAAAGGAGATTGAACCATGGCAAAGGTTGGAATTGTAATGGGAAGCGACTCAGATATGCCGGTTATGGCAAAAGCTGCAGACGTTTTAGAGAAACTGGGCATTGATTATGAGATGACGATCATCTCGGCACATCGCGAACCGGATGTTTTCTTTGAATATGCAAAGACAGCAGAGAGCAAAGGCTTTAAAGTGATTATTGCCGGAGCAGGTATGGCAGCTCATCTGCCGGGCATGTGTGCAGCAATCTTCCCAATGCCGGTCATCGGCATTCCGATGCATACAACATCTCTTGGCGGCAGAGATTCTCTGTACTCGATCGTACAGATGCCGACAGGTATTCCGGTAGCAACCGTAGCGATCAACGGCGGGGCGAACGCAGGTATTTTAGCTGCGAAGATCCTGGCTACTTCTGATGAAGAACTGCTCTCCAGACTGAAAGCATATTCAGAAGAAATGAAAGAACAGGTTGTGGAAAAAGACGCAAAACTTCAGAAAGTTGGTTACAAAAACTATAAAAAATAAAAGCAAACCCCAAGGGAGGACAAAAGCATGGATTACAAGAAAGCCGGAGTGGATATCGAGGCAGGATACAAATCAGTTGAATTAATGAAAGAGCACATCAAGAAGACCATGAGAAGTGAAGTACTGACCAATATCGGCGGATTTTCCGGTGCATTTTCCATGGAAAAATTCAAAGACATGGAAAAACCGACACTGGTTTCCGGTACGGACGGAGTTGGTACGAAACTGAAACTGGCATTTATTCTTGATAAACATGATACCGTCGGCATCGACTGCGTTGCCATGTGTGTAAATGATATAGCCTGTGCAGGCGGAGAACCGCTGTTTTTCCTGGATTACATTGCCTGCGGCAAGAACTATCCGGAAAAGATCGCTCAGATCGTAAGCGGTGTAGCAGAAGGCTGCGTACAGTCTGATGCGGCACTGATCGGCGGAGAGACTGCTGAGATGCCGGGATTCTATCCGGTAGATGAGTACGACCTGGCTGGTTTTGCAGTTGGTGTAGTAGATGAAAAAGACCTGATTACAGGAAAAGATTTAAAAGAGAAAGACGTTCTGATCGGTATTGCTTCTTCCGGTGTACACAGCAACGGATTTTCACTGGTAAGAAAAGTATTCAGCATGGATGAAAAAACACTGAACACTTACCACGAAGAGCTTGGAAAGACTCTGGGTGAGGCTCTGATCGCACCGACCAAGATTTATGTGAAAGCACTTCGCAGCATCAAAGAAGCAGGCGTTCGTGTGAAAGGATGCAGCCATATCACAGGAGGCGGATTTTATGAGAACGTTCCGCGTATGCTTCCGGAAGGAGTACGTGCCGTGATCCGCAAAGACAGCTATGAGGTTCCGGCAATCTTCAAGATGCTGGCAAGAGAAGGCCAGATCGAAGAGCAGATGATGTACAATACATACAACATGGGTATCGGTATGGTTGTTGCAGTTGATCCGACAGACGTTGACAAGACTATGAAAGCGATCGAAGCAGCAGGAGAAACCGCTTACGTGATCGGTGAGATTGAGAACGGTGAGAAGGGTGTGACCTTATGCTAAAGCTGGTAGTACTGGTGTCCGGAGGCGGAACCAATCTTCAGGCGATCATTGACGGCATTGCGGACGGAAGCATTCCAAATACCGAGATCAAAGCCGTGATCAGCAACAATAAAAATGCCTATGCCCTGCAAAGAGCAAAGGATCATAACATTGCAGCTGCATGTGTCTCACCGAAAGATTTTGCAGACCGGGCAGCATTTAACCAGGCACTTCTGGAGAAAATCCAGTCCTGCGAGCCGGATCTCATTGTTCTGGCAGGATGTCTGGTCGTGATCCCGGAGATCATGGTGGATGCTTATCCAAACAAGATCATCAACATCCATCCATCGCTGATTCCGGCATTTTGCGGAACTGGATATTACGGGCTGAAAGTACACGAAGGCGTGCTTAAGCGCGGTGTAAAAGTGACCGGTGCAACGGTGCATTTTGTGGACAAAGGAACAGATACCGGTCCGATCATCATTCAGAAGGCAGTGGAAGTACAGCAGGACGATACCCCGGAAATTCTGCAGCGGCGTGTCATGGAGCAGGCAGAATGGAAAATCATGCCGCAGGCGATCCGCCTGATCGCAGAAGGAAAAGTCCGTGTGGAAAATGGCAAAACGATAATCACAGAATAGAAACGATGTCAGGATCTAAGAAATGCGAAAAGATCCGGAGACATTGTATATTCAAGTACTTTATATATAGAAAGAAGGACGCAGGATGAAAGTATTGATAGTCGGAAGCGGCGGACGTGAGCATGCGATCGCATGGAAAGTCGCACAGAGTCCAAAAGTAGATAAAATTTACTGTGCACCGGGCAATGCCGGAATTGAAGAGTTTGCAGAATGTGTGCCGATCCAGGCAATGGAGTTTGACAAACTGGTCGCATTTGCAAAAGAACAGGCAATCGATCTTACGGTAGTTGGTATGGATGATCCTCTGGTTGGCGGTATCGTAGATGCATTTGAGGCAGAAGGACTGCGTGTATTCGGACCGAGAAAGAATGCAGCAATCCTGGAAGGCTCCAAGGCATTTTCAAAAGATCTGATGAAAAAATATAATATTCCGACCGCTGCTTACGAAACATTTACCGATGCATCCGCAGCACTTGCATATCTGGAAAAAGCAGATTTCCCGATTGTTCTGAAAGCAGACGGACTGGCACTCGGAAAAGGTGTGCTGATCTGCAATACGCTGGAAGAAGCAAAAGACGGTGTAAAAACCATCATGGAGGACAAGAAATTCGGTACAGCCGGCAATACAATGGTGGTAGAAGAGTTTATGACCGGAAGAGAAGTGTCTGTACTTTCTTATGTGGACGGCAAGACCATCAAGACGATGACTTCCGCACAGGATCACAAACGTGCCGGAGACGGCGATACCGGACTGAACACCGGTGGTATGGGAACTTTCTCACCAAGTCCGTTCTATACGGAAGAAGTGGATGCATTCTGCAAAAAATATATCTATCAGGCAACGGTCGATGCGATGGCAGCAGAAGGAAGAGAGTTCAAAGGCATTATCTTCTTCGGACTGATGCTGACCGAAAAAGGTCCTCGTGTCCTGGAGTACAATGCAAGATTCGGTGATCCGGAAGCACAGGTTGTCCTGCCGCGTATGAAAACCGATATCATTGACGTTTTTGAGGCGTGCATTGACGGAACACTTGACCAGATCGACCTGCAGTTTGAGGACAATGCGGCAGTCTGCGTCGTACTGGCATCCGACGGTTATCCGGTGAAATACGACAAAGGTTTCGTAATCCGTGGTCTTGACAAATTCAAAGATAAAGATGGTTACTATGTATTCCACGCCGGAAGCAAACGCACGGAAGAAGGCATCGTGACAAACGGCGGCCGTGTCCTCGGTGTGACTGCAAAGGGAAAAGACCTCAAAGAGGCCCGTGCAAATGCCTATGCAGCGGTAGAGTGGATTGATTTTGAGAATAAATATTATCGTCATGATATTGGAAAAGCGATTGACGAAGCATAAACGTTTTTGAAGGGAGAAAACATGATGTGGAAAAAGACCTGGAAAATCTGGGCAGTGTGCATGATGCTCCTGCTCTGTATTTCCGGAGTGACTGTGTTTGCAAGTGGTTCCGATGACAATTCCCTTTCGGATCTTGGCATCGAGAATGCGACGAGTATTTCTCCGGATTTTGAGTACAGCACAACGGAGTATGAGGTGGAGGTTCCGGAAGGCACGACTGAACTGCAGCTAAGTCCGGTGACTTCCGACGGTGCAGCGACCTGTGAAGTTTCCGGTCAGACTCTGACGGACGGAAAGACAACGGTTTACATAACGGTAACATCCGAGAGCGGTATGCAGGCAACGTATACCCTGAATGTGCAGGCGGAGCGTCCAAATGCGGCAGAACAGATCGCAGCAGCGAACGAGACGGATGCACAGACGGAGGCAGCAACCGAGAAAGCAAAAGAGGCACAGACAGAAACAGAAACGGAGACAGAAGCCGTTTCTGATGCGGCAAATGCCGTGCTCCAGAAAGTAGACAAGATCAAATCAGATGCGGATTTTTCCATAAAAGTGATCTACGCTCTGGTGGCTCTTTCGGTTCTTCTGATCTTTCTGGTGATCAACCTGATCCTGAAAAACCGTGATCTGAAAGATGATCTTCGCGATACGCAGGAAAGACTGGATATGCAGACCAACGAGTTTGCAAGAAAAGAGTATTATCTGGCAACGGAAAATTATTATGCACCGACGCAGCAGCAGGAGGCAACCGGTATGGTTCAGGAGGAAGAACCGCAGCCAGTACATCCGGAAACAGAAGCTGCTCCGGCAGTGGAAGAAGCATTCGGTGAAAATAAAAAGACCGGGCTGGTAAAAGCAGACCGGAAAAGCCGCAGAGAGAAAAAGCGTCAGCAGAAGCAGGCAAAACAGGAGATGGCAGAAATGCAGGATGATCCATCCAGTGCACAGCCACAGGAGGCACAGGTGAAACATACACCGCAGCCAACAGGCAATGCAGCACAGCCTGCACCGAAGAAAACAAAGAAAAAAGCAGATATCAATATGATCGATCTGTAAGAAGAGATTGAAATTCAATATCGTAAAAGAAAAACGCACCCGAAATGCTTTTCAAGAGCACTACGGGTGCGTTTTTTATACAATTTATGCCATCAGAGCATCAGCCAGAGCTTCCAGCTGAGCAATATCCGCTTCTTTCATTGCAGATTTGATCGTTACGACCGGTTCTGCATTGGTGATGTTTTTCAGCTCGCCCATGATAGCCTGCATCTGTTTTGCAGTGCAAGGAGCCCAGGTTCCGTTCTGGATGTAGCCGACGGTACGTTTCTGGAAGTTCTTTGCCTTGAGTTTACGCAGGAATGTCTCCATGCAAGGGAAGATGCCGCCGTCGTAGGAAGCAGCAGCGACCACCAGTCTGTCATAACGATAAGCATCTGCGATGGCAGACGGCATATCATCTCTGGCAAGGTCATAGAGAACCACATTTTTCTCGCCTTTTGCTTTCAGGATCTCCGCCAGTTTCTTTGCAGCGATCATGGTATTTCCGTGAATGGAAGCACATGCGATCACAACGCCCTTTTCTTCCGGTTCGTAGCTGCTCCAGGTCAGATATTTGCCTATGTAATAGCCAAGGTTTTCTTTCAGGATTGGACCGTGCAGCGGGCAGATCATCTGGATATCCAGAGTGGCAGCCTTTTTCAGAAGATTCTGAACCTGTACGCCGTATTTGCCAACGATGTTGATAAAATAGCGTCTTGCTTCGTCTTCCCATGACTCGTCTGCATCCAGGGCACCGAATTTACCGAAACCGTCAGCGGAGAACAGGATCTTTTCGGACTGCTCATAAGCAACCATAACTTCCGGCCAGTGAACAAGCGGAGCCATAAAGAACTGAAGCGTGTGAGTACCGAGATTTACCGTATCGCCTTCGCCTACAACCACCTTGCGGTCATCGCTTAAATCCACATCAAAGAACTGTGCGATCATCGTGAACGTTTTCGGATTTCCGATCACCTTGATGTCCGGATACAGATCCAGCAGTGTCTTTAAGTTTCCGGCATGGTCCGGTTCTAGGTGTGAAACAACCACATAGTAAGGCTTTTTGTCACCCAGCGTTTCCTTCAGGTTGGCAAGCCATCCTTCCGTACCGCGTCGATCTACGGTGTCCATGATCGTGATCTTGTCATCTAAGATCACATAAGAATTGTAAGAAACACCGTTTGGAACGACATACTGACTTTCAAAAAGATCAATATTCTTATCATCTACGCCAACGTATACGATAGAATCAGATATAAAAACGTCTTTCATTTCAAAGAACCTCCTGTGTATATTAAAGATCGGCATTTACCTAAAAGATTATACCGCACAAAAAATACTTTGACTACAAAAAAATCAAAAAGGTGGTATAATGTCTGTAACGCCAGGGGCAAAAGCCTGAAGCAATCCGCAGGGCGTTACTGAAGTGGAGAAAATCATAATACTGTTATACACAAGGAGGCTTCATGATGAATCAGACATTACAGGATTTAAAGACAAGAAGAAGCTGCCGGAGATATCGTCCGGAGCAGATAAAAGAAAGCGAACTGGAACAGATCCTTGAGGCGGGCGTGTTTGCACCAACCGGCATGGGTATGCAGTCCCCGAAGATTGTGGTTGTTCAGGATAAAGAAACCATTGAAGAGCTGAGCAAAATGAATGCGAAGATCATGGGCGTGACATCTGATCCATTCTACGGAGCACCGACGGTGCTGATCGTGCTGGCAGACAAGAACAGAAACACCTATCTGGAAGACGGTTCACTTGTCATGGGCAATCTGATGAATGCGGCACATGCCGTTGGCGTGGCGTCCTGCTGGATCCACCGTGCAAAAGAAGAGTTTGAAAGTGAAGAAGGAAAAGCTCTTCTGAGAAAATGGGGCATTGAAGGTGATTATGCCGGAATCGGCCACTGTATTTTAGGCTATGCGGCAGAGGGCGGAGAAGCCCCGGCAAAACCGAGAAAAGAAGATTATGTTGTGAGAGTGCAGGGATAAGATATGTTACATGAACAGCTGACGGAAAATGATGTCAAAAAAATCAAAGAAGAGATTGAATATCGAAAACTGACCGTCCGAAAAAATGCGATCGAGGCAGTCAAAGAGGCGAGAGCACATGGGGATTTAAGCGAAAATTTTGAATATCATGCCGCCAAAAAAGATAAAAATATGAACGAGAGCCGTATCCGCTATCTGGAGAGAATGTTGAAAAATGCCGAAATCGTATCGGATCAGTCGAAATCCGACGAAGTCGGGATCAACAATACGGTGACACTCTATATGGAAGATGATGACGAAGAAGAAACCTACAAGATCGTCACATCGATCCGCGGCAATTCCATGAAAGGCCACATCAGCACGGAGTCCCCGATGGGAAAAGCCCTGCTCGGACATAAAGTCGGAGAGAGGGTATATATCAAAGTCAATGAAAATTTCGGCTATTATGCCGTGATCCGCAAAATTGAAAATACCGATGACGGAGGAGATGAAATCCGGAAATTCTGATTTCTAAAATCTGAAAAATTCCTATGAAAGGACTGTTCTGACGACAGTAAGCTTTCCATTGTGAGGTCGCCTTCAACGGTACAGTATTCTGCACAGGAATATCAGATTTTATGAAAACTTAAGTTTTAAAAACAGTCAGGGTACTTGTCTGTTGAAAAAAATGATAGTACAATATGTCGAAATACGGTGAAAGTGGAAGGAATGAAAAATGAGACGTAAAAAAGTTTTATTTATTGTGAATCCAAGATCCGGAAAAGGACAGATCAGAAATGCACTGTTGGATATCGCAGATATTTTTATCAAAGGAGGGTTGGATGTCACGCTCTATGTGACGCAGAAACCACAGGATGCGAGCAGAGTTGTGGAGAAACGGGCTGCAAAGTTTGATCTTGTCGCCTGCAGCGGCGGTGACGGGACACTGGATGAAGTGGTGACCGGTATGATGAACAGCGAGATCAGACGCCCGATCGGCTATATCCCGGCAGGAAGCACAAACGATTTTGCAAACAGCCTGCAGATCCCGAAAAGGATGACGGAAGCGGCACAGTGTATCGTAGAGAACAACGTTTATCCGTGTGATGTCGGCTCTTTTAACAGTGATTATTTTGTATATATCGCTGCGTTTGGAATGTTTACCGAAGTGTCTTATCAGACAAACCAGGATGTCAAAAATGTACTTGGCCATCTTGCTTATGTTTTAGAAGGTGCCAAGTGTATTTTTAATGTTAAATCTTATGAAGTGGAGATTGAACTGAACGGTGAGAAGATCAGAGATGAATTTATTTATGGAATGATCACCAATTCAGAATCCGTAGGTGGTTTCCGCAGCATTACAGGAAAAAACATCCGGCTGGATGATGGTCTGTTTGAAGTGACGATGATCAAAACGCCACGAAACGCCATAGAACTTCAGGAGATTATTACAAGCCTCCTTCGCGGGGAGATGGACAGCAACTATATTATCAGCTATAAGACCAGACAGGTTGTCATTCGTTCCGAGATTGCAATTCCATGGACGCTGGATGGTGAATATGGCGGCGACCATAAAGAAGTTGAAATCTGCTGTCATCAGAAAGCAGTGGATATCATTGTCAATCATCAGTTTGGCGAGAGTGAAATCTAGTACTCAGGAAAAAAACAGGGGATATTTGACTAAAAAAGTATTTTCTTTTTGGTGCAATTAGGTTATAATAAAGCCAACACCAAAAATCACAAAGTGTGGAGGTAAAAAATATGTTAGTTTCAGCAAAAGAAATGTTACAGAAAGCAAAAGCAGGTCATTATGCAGTAGGACAGTTCAACATCAACAACCTTGAGTGGACAAAAGCAATCCTGCTGACAGCACAGGAGAACAACTCACCGGTTATCCTTGGTGTATCTGAAGGTGCCGGCAAATATATGACAGGATACAAAACTGTTGTAGGTATGGTAAATGGTATGATGGAAGAACTGAACATCACAGTTCCGGTTGCTCTGCATCTGGATCACGGCAGCTACGAAGGATGCCTGAAATGTGTAGAAGCCGGATTCTCATCTATCATGTATGATGGTTCTCACAGCCCGATTGACGAAAACGTTGCAAACACAAAGAAACTGGTAGAAATCTGCAAAGAACATGGTATGTCTCTGGAAGCAGAAGTTGGTTCTATCGGCGGTGAAGAAGACGGCGTTATAGGTGCGGGTGAATGTGCAGATCCTCAGGAATGCAAGAGAATTGCAGATCTGGGTATTGACTTCCTGGCAGCTGGTATCGGTAACATCCACGGCAAATATCCGGCAAACTGGAAAGGCTTAAGCTTCGAGACTCTGGACGCTGTTCAGGCTCTGACAGGAGATCTGCCTCTGGTACTGCACGGTGGTACAGGCATCCCGACAGACATGATCAAAAAAGCAATCAGCCTTGGCGTTGCAAAGATCAATGTAAATACAGAGTGCCAGCTGGCATTTGCAGCAGCTACACGTGAATACATCGAAGCTGGTAAAGATCTGGAAGGAAAGGGATTTGACCCGCGTAAACTTCTGGCTCCTGGATTCGAAGCAATCAAAGCTACAGTAAAAGAAAAAATGGAAATTTTCGGCTCTATCGACAAAGCCTGAGAATTATTTCTCTGAAATTTTATAAATTTTGTAGAAAAATTAAATTATACTTGCATTTGCCAAAAATGTGGAGTATGGTAGTAGCAAAATTAAAAATGATGAGCGAGAGAACAAAGACGTTCTGCCCCGAAAGGGGCGGAGCGTCTTTTTTGATTTTCTGTAAAGAAGCAGAAAGGTTACAGAGAAATTCTGTTCCGGCTTATCACAGAAAGGATGAGAAGAAGACATGACTGAAAAGATGAATGTTGCAAAGATTTTTGGTGAAAATGTATTCAACGACAAAGTGATGCAGGAGCGTCTGCCGAAAAAAGTGTATAAAGCACTGAGAAAAACCATTGATGAGGGAAAAGAACTGGATCCGATGGTAGCAGATGTGGTGGCAGAAGCTATGAAAAACTGGGCAGTAGAAAAAGGTGCAACACATTACACACACATTTTCCAGCCTCTTACCGGTGTAACAGCAGAAAAACACGATGCATTTATCACAGCACCGAGACAGGACGGTACCGTACTGATGGAGTTCTCCGGAAAAGAACTGATCAAAGGAGAACCGGATGCTTCTTCCTTCCCGTCAGGAGGTCTTCGAGCTACGTTTGAAGCCAGAGGATATACAGCATGGGATTGTACTTCACCGGCTTATGTACGTGAAGATGCAGCAGGAGCGATCCTCTGTATTCCGACCGCATTCTGCTCTTACACAGGTGAGGCACTGGATCAGAAAACACCGCTGCTGCGTTCCATGGAAGCAATCAATGAGCAGGCACTGAGACTTCTGAAACTGTTTGGAAATACAACCTCCAAAAAAGTAACACCGTCCGTTGGACCGGAACAGGAATACTTCCTGGTTGACAAACAGAAATATCTGCAGAGAGAAGATCTGATCTTTACCGGACGTACCCTGTTCGGAGCAATGCCTCCGAAAGGACAGGAACTGGATGACCATTATTTCGGAACCATCCGTCAGCGTATTGCTTCTTATATGAAAGATGTCAACGAAGAACTCTGGAAACTTGGTATCTCCGCAAAAACACAGCATAACGAAGTAGCACCGGCACAGCACGAGCTGGCACCGATCTATGCAGAAGCAAACATTGCAGTTGATCACAACCAGCTGGTTATGAAAACACTGAAAAAAGTAGCATGCCAGCATGGAATGCAGTGCCTGCTTCATGAGAAACCATTTGACGGTGTGAATGGTTCCGGTAAACATAACAACTGGTCCATCACAACCGATGACGGTATCAATCTGTTAGATCCGGGCAAAACACCGCATGAGAATGTACAGTTCCTTATGGTACTGACCTGTATCTTAAAAGCAGTCGATGAGCATGCAGATCTGCTTCGTGAATCCGCAGCCGATCCTGGAAATGATCACAGACTGGGAGCAAACGAGGCACCGCCGGCTATCATTTCTGTATTCCTTGGAGAACAGCTGGAGGATGTACTGGAACAGCTGATCAGCACAGGAACTGCTACACACAGTAAAGCAGGCGGTGTACTGCATACCGGTGTCAAGAGACTTCCGGATTTTGCAAAAGATGCAACGGATCGTAACCGTACTTCACCGTTTGCATTTACCGGAAATAAATTCGAGTTCCGTATGGTAGGTTCCCGTGATTCCATCGCCGGACCAAACGTGGTACTGAACACGATCGTAGCAGATGCATTCTCACAGGCATGCGATGTACTGGAAAAAGCAGATGACTTTGAACTGGCTGTACATGATCTGATCAAAGAATATGCAACCGATCACCAGAGAATCGTATTTAACGGAAACGGTTATTCCAATGAATGGGTAGCAGAAGCAGAAAGAAGAGGACTGCCGAACATCAAATCCATGGTGGATGCAATCCCGTGCCTGGCAACGGATAAGGCAGTAGAACTGTTCGGCAAATACAAAGTTTTCTCAAAAGCAGAACTTGAGTCCCGTGTAGAGATTAAATATGAGAACTATGCAAAGGCTATTAATATAGAAGCAAAGACGATGATCGACATGGCTTCCAAACAGATCCTGCCGGCAGTCATCGGCTATACCAAATCTCTGGCAGATACTATCCTGGCAGTTAAAGGTGCAGGTGCACCGACAACCGTACAGACAGATCTGCTGAACGATGTAAGCAAACTGCTGGAAGAGGCAAAGGCAGCCCTGGTAACACTGGAAGAAGTGACCGACAAAGCAGCCGAAGCAGGAGATATGGCAGCTGAAGCAAGATACTTCTACGAGAGCGTTGTACCGGCTATGGCAGCCCTTCGTACACCGGTTGACAAACTGGAAGTACTGGTAGATAAGAAAGTATGGCCGATGCCATCCTATTCCGATCTGCTGTTCGAAGTATAAAAAATGTAAAGATACAGTGGTTTCCCCACCCTGTTATTCCATCCCGAAAAGTAATGAAAGGGACAGAAATCAACAAAAGATTTCTGTTCCTTTTTTGGTGTGCAGCGATTCTCTCAGGCAGATGTCAGCAGAGCCTGGCAGGATTGCATAAGTTAGTTGCAAAACAGTGAAAAATAAGGTATGATTTGGAAGGATAGACAAAAGCAAACGAAAAAAGCTTTTTGGATATGAAAAGCAGCAGGTCACGATGGAGGATTGTAAGAAATGGAAGACAAGAACAAAGAAAAGATCAATGTGGTAGAGCTTTTTGGTTCGAATGTATTCAATGACAAGATCATGCAGGAGCGTCTGCCGAAAAAGGTGTACAAAGAACTGCATAAGACCATTGATGAAGGAAAAGAGCTGGATCCGATCACAGCAGAAGTCGTAGCTGGGGCTATGAAAGACTGGGCAGTGGAAAAAGGTGCAACGCATTACACACACTGGTTCCAGCCGCTTACTGGATTCACAGCAGAAAAACATGATGCATTTATTACAGCACCGCATGCAGACGGAACGGTCAGCATGGACTTTTCCGGAAAAGAGCTGATCAAAGGAGAACCAGATGCTTCTTCATTCCCGTCGGGAGGATTAAGAGCAACCTTTGAGGCACGCGGATATACAGCCTGGGACTGCACTTCACCGGCATTTGTACGTGAAGACAGTGCAGGTGCGATTTTGTGTATACCGACAGCATTCTGTTCCTATACAGGAGAAGCACTGGATCAGAAGACACCGCTGCTTCGCTCCATGCAGGCATTGCAGACACAGACACTCAGACTGATCCGTCTGTTCGGCAATACGACATCCAGAAAAGTGACACCTTCCGTTGGCGTAGAGCAGGAATACTTTATCGTGGACCGGCAGAAATATTTAAAGAGAAAAGACCTGATTTTTACCGGACGTACACTCTTTGGTGCCATGCCTCCGAAAGGTCAGGAGCTCGATGACCATTATTTTGGAGTTATCCGTCAGAGAATTGCCGGTTTTATGAAAGAAGTAAACGAAGAACTTTGGAAACTGGGTGTTTCTGCAAAGACACAGCACAACGAAGTCGCACCGGCACAGCATGAGCTGGCACCGATCTATGCAGAGTGCAACGTAGCAGCAGACCACAACCAGATCATTATGGAGACTTTGAAACAGGTGGCAGAGCGTCACGGACTGCAGTGTCTTCTTCATGAAAAACCATTTGCGGGAGTCAATGGTTCTGGTAAGCACAACAACTGGTCCATCACCACAGATGACGGCATCAATCTGCTTGATCCGGGCAAGACACCGCACGAAAATGTTCAGTTCCTGATGATCCTGACCTGTATTTTGCGTGCTGTAGACCGCCATGCAGATCTTCTTCGTGAATCCGCAGCCGATGTCGGAAATGACCACAGACTGGGAGCCAATGAGGCACCGCCTGCTATTATCTCCGTATTCCTGGGTGAACAGCTGGAAGATGTGCTGGAACAGCTGATCAGCACCGGCTCTGCAACACACAGCTTAAAAGGCGGAAAATTACATACCGGCGTTAAGACTCTTCCGGATTTTGCAAAAGATGCAACGGACCGTAACCGTACCTCACCGTTTGCCTTTACCGGAAATAAATTTGAATTCCGTATGGTAGGTTCCAGAGATTCCGTAGCAGAATGTAACGTGGTGATCAACACGATCGTAGCGGAAGCATTCTCCGATGCCTGCGACCGTCTGGAAAAGGCAGAAGATTTTGAGCTTGCCGTGCATGACCTGATCAAAGAATATGCAACAGAACATCAGAGGATCGTATTTAATGGCAACGGTTATTCTGAAGAGTGGGTAGAAGAAGCAAAACGCAGAGGCCTGCCGAACATCAATTCCATGGTGGAAGCGATCCCGGCACTTGTGACCGATAAAGCGATCCAGCTGTTTGGCAAATTCGGCGTATTTACGGAAGCTGAACTCCGTTCCCGTGCAGAGATCCAGTATGAAGGATACTCCAAGGCACTGAATATCGAAGCCCGTGCCATGATCGATATTGCCAGCAAGCATATCATCCCGGCCGTTATGCGTTTTTCCAGAAACCTTGCCGGTACGGTAAATGAGATCAAGACAGCCGGAGCAGATGTGACTGTTCCGATGAACATGCTCAAAGATACAACAGCCCTTCTTTCTCAGACAAAACTGGCACTGGCAAAACTGCAGGAGGCAGCAGATCAGGCGGCAGCCATGGAGAATGGAAGAGAACAGGCAGAGTATTATCATGAAGTTGTGTTTAAAGATATGGAAGAACTGCGAGTTCCGGTGGATAAGCTGGAGATGATCGTAGATAAAGAAGAGTGGCCGATGCCATCCTACGGTGACCTGCTGTTTGAAGTATAAAAGGATGTAGGAGCTACAGAGCTGTACAGTTGCCTGGCAGCTCATGCAGTCGGAGATGAAAATCATAAACGCCAGAGATAAAAGCCAAAATCATAATATACCTGTAAAAGGGTGATTTCAAAGCTGCTTGTCTCTGGCGTTTTTTATCTTAGTCGGAGAAGACTTCCCTGTGTACATAAAAAGCTGAAAATAAAAAAAGCCCTGAAAAGGGAGGATGCCAGACAGAGGGCTGCCTGGCAATTATGAAAAAAGTATATTCAAATAGTATTAAAATACTGAGAAAATGACATATGTATTAGGTGTCAATGAAATATTTCTGCAACATTTTTGACATTTTGAAGTATAAAGGGGAAAAATGAATTTGGCATGATGAGCGAATGAAAGTTTTTTGAATGTATCATGAATAAAATATGAACGTATCGAAAGACAAACGCAGAGCATTTTGCACATTCCGAGATGCTCAAAAATATCTGAAAAAAGTATTTGACAAATGCTGGAAAATGTGTATACTGTCTCTTGTAAGAACAAAGGCGTTCCGTTTATACGGAGTGCCTTTTTGTTCGCCGTTTTCCAATTTCTTACATACATTTTTCAGCAGAAAGCCCCATTTCCCGGGGCTTTTTGTTATGAATGAAAAGAATAGTACAGACTTTTGAAATTTTCGACGAAAAAAGCGAAGAATTTCACAAATATTCCTGCTTAAATTGCATAAGAAACTGATTCGAGATTGACAGTAAAACAGATAAAATGTATAATAAAGGTACTTATTTCGTGAGAAAATTTGCACTTTAACAACAAAAGATTTTCTTCGAAAAATAAGAAAACGATCGACGGGCGGGAGACGGAAGCTGCATACGGATTCCCGGTGTCGAACTTATGAAAAGGAGGATTTAGATGGGAAAGAATGTGAAAAAAGTCATCAGTCTTGTACTGGTTTTTGCCATGATTTTAACAGGCATGACTTTTACCGGATTTGATGCAAAAGCAGCAGATGCTGCAAATGACACTTCTGCGACAGCAGAATATGAAATTTATCCAACCCCGAGAAGTGTTGTTTACCAGGATAGCAGTTTTACCCTGGCAGATAAGACAAACGTTGTCTATGACAGCACGATCGACGAGGCAACACAGAAACGTCTGAACGAAGTACTGGCTATTCAGAATATCACAGGAACCGTGACAGGTGCCGTAGCTTCAAACGGAATGAACGTACTGGTTGGTACAAAAGGTTCCGATGGAGCAGTTGAAAAATGGTTCAACGACCATGTTACTTATGCAGATGATCTGTTTGACAAGAGAGATGCATATGTTCTGGCTATCCAGGACAATGTGATCGCAGTCCTTGGTAAAGACACCGATGCAGCATTTTACGGACTGAGCTCTCTGAAAATGATTTTTAACCAGGTGACAGAAAAAGCCGTACGCAAACTTCAGATCGAAGATTACGCATCCGGTCAGTACCGTGGATTTATCGAAGGCTACTATGGTATTCCGTGGTCTGTGGAAGATCGTATCAGTCTGATGAAGTTCGGCGGCGATTTCAAGATGAATATGTATATCTATGCACCGAAGGACGAGCCATACCACAATTCACAGTGGCGTGAGCTCTATCCGGCAGACAGACTGGAAGAGATCAGACAGATGGTGCAGGCAGGACAGGATTCCAAGTGCCGTTTTGCATGGGCAATTCATCCGTTTATGCACAGTGCTATCACAGCCTCCACTTATGATGCAGACCTGAAGGTTATCATTGCAAAATTTGAACAGCTTTACAACGTTGGCGTACGTCAGTTTGTGCTTTCCGCAGACGACGCAGCCGGCAAAGTAAGCCTACATGCAAGACTTTGCAAAGACCTGGATGCATGGTGCAAATCCAAAGGCGATGTTTACAATCTGTGCTTCGTACCGCAGGTATACTGTGCAGGTGCAGTAAACTGGAGCAGCTGGAGTGAAGGCGAAGCTCAGACCGTTGCAAACTACTTCAAACATTTTGAAAGTCTTCCGGATGTAGAACTGATGTGGACCGGTGAATCTGTATGTTATCCGGCAAGACAGAGTACTTTCAATAATTTAAAAATTCTTATACAAACGGCAGAGAGGCATTTATGTGGCTGAACTGGCCGGTAAATGACGTAAACCACGCACGTTTGGTTATGGGCCCTGGAGACAGTGCAATCCTTGAAAAAGGTCTGACAAACTTCATGGGTATTGTAACGAACCCGCTGGAGCAGGCAGAAGCTTCCAAGACAGCACTGTTTGCGATCGCTGATTTTGCATGGAACACAGCTGACTTTGATGCAGAGAAGAGCTGGGCTGACGGCTTCAAGTACATCGACAGCGGAGCTCCACAGTCCCTGCATGAACTGTGCAAACATATGACTAACCCGAGCCCGGGCGGTATCACAGCGATGGGTGAGTCGGTAGAACTGACTCCGTACATCAATGCATTCAAGACTGCATACAACAGCAATGCAGATCTGACGGAATCCGGAAATGCACTGATTGAACAGCTGCAGAAGATCGTGACAGCTGCAGATGATTTCCAGACAAACGGAACAAACGAAAACCTAAAAGAAGAGATGAAACCTTGGGTAGATTCTCTGAGATATCTTTCCAAAGCAAGCATCGGATTTGTCAAGACTGCAATGGGACTCAAAGCAGGCGATGACGATGCTGTATGTGCAAATTATGTAAGTGCAGAAAACAATTACAAACTGTCACAGAACTGTGCGGCACCTCAGCTGAACGGCACTATCATGGCAGAAGCCGGAGCTATGAAGATCATGCCGTTCGCAGCACAGATGGAAAATTATGTGAAGAAAGCAGCACTGAAAGTGCTGGATAATACTTTCAGTGGCGGAAATACTTCCGGCGGTGGCACAGAGACCGGCGAGAAGAGACTGATGTACAGCGGACTTGGTGGATTCTACCAGGGAAATGCAGGCAATGTTATTGATGGAAATGACAGTACCTTTGCATGGTTTAATGCAAGTGTTACTGCAAATGGATACATTGGGCTGGATCTCGGAGCAGCTTATAAACTTGGCAAAGTCCGCATCCTGCAGGGAAGAACTCAGACAGATGGAGATATTTTCTCGCAGGGTATCCTGGAGTATTCCATGGATAATGAAAACTGGACACAGGTTGATGGTACTTACGGAACAAACGAGATCAACGTGGATCTGACAAACCAGTCCCTGAAAGCTCGCTACATCCGTCTGCGTACACCGGCTGCAACAAGCAAATGGTATGCAATCCGTGAATTCCAGGCAGAGACTTTCCCGGCAGATGAGTATGCATACACCAACACAGAAACTTACAAAGAGACAATTGTAACGATCAATAAAAATGAGGCTGCAATTCCGGAAGTCAAAGATGTTATCCTGAAAAATGGTGAGTACATTGGTATTGATTTCGGAAATGTACGTGAGATCAGCACGATTGCAGCAGATTACACAAACAAAGATAAGGTAACCTTTGAGTACAGCTATAATGGATTCAACTGGTATCCGGTTGATACCGAAAAAGGCATGGATGCAAAATACATCCGCTTCATCAACAAAGGGGAAGCAGATGTAACCTTTGATATCAATTCCGTAAGCCTGACCAACACCGATGCAGACAAGACCATCTTTGCAGAACCGGCAGGCGTGGAAGGATTTGATGCAAAACAGGCAATCGATAATTCTTTAACAACCATGTTCAGGGCAGGCGAAGGTGCAGGAACTCTGACTTACCGTCTGGATGCAGGTGTAAAAGACAGCCTTTACGTCATTCAGGATGGAGAGGAGATTTCCAATGCAAAAGTTTCTATCCATACCAATGCAGGTAAATGGGTAGAAGTCGGTACTCTGTCCAAATCGCTGAATGTCTTCAAGAATCTGGTATTCTACAATGGTATCAACGAAGTGAAGATCACATGGGATGGCACAGGAGCAGCTCCGGCAATCTATGAAATGTATACAAAAGAATCTGATTCTACAGCAGAAAGTGCACTGACAGATGCAATCAGTGCAGCAAAAGAACTGGATGAAGATCAGTATACCGCAGAATCTTATGCAGTTCTGAAAGCAGCGATCAAAGCAGCAGAAGCAGTAGCAGCAAAAGAAAATGCAACCGTTGAAGAAAAAGCAGCAGCAGTCAAAGCACTGGATGATGCCATTGCAGAGCTTGTAAAAAGAGAGAATCAGCCGGCAGATGACGGTTATAAAAAATTGCTTCCGGCAAATATGACAGGTGCCGCAGACAGTGAAGAGTTGACAGGCGAAGGAGCCGGAAACGGTATCATAGCAGCAGCACTTGACGGTGACAGCAACACATACTGGCATACAAACTGGAATGACAACAGCAAACCGAAGGCACAGTATTCCAACGGAACACTGACCGGCAACAACAATTATACGATCACTCTGGATAAGGCATATGCAGTAAAAGCACTGACTTATCTCCCAAGACCGGAAAGAGACAAAAATGGTGTTATCAAAAACGGTGCCGTAACAGAAGCAAACGTTTATGTATCCACTGATAACGGAGAAACTTATACAAAAGTAGCAAATGTAACATGGTCTTATGAAGGAGAAACCATCCCGACTGAGAAGAGCGTTGAGTTCGAGCCGGTTGCAGGCGTAACCAATGTTAAATTTGAAGCAATTCACAGTGAAGGTGCAGAACCGAATATGTTCATCAATGCAGCAGAGCTGAATGTTCTTGCAAAATTTGTGGAGGCACCGAAAGAAGAAAATGTGCTCGAAGCACCGGAAATCACTGTGACTGCACCGGCAGCAGGTGAGACATCCGCAGATGCAGTCGTATCTTCATCAAAAGAAGGCAAACATTTTGAGGCAGTTGCAGACCAGGCTGCAGATCCGGCAACACTGACGCTGAATGATAACGTTCAGGTATCCTACAGTGATGGATGGGGATATTCCGGATACGTAACGGCAGAGAATGATGGAACAAACAACGGAAAATTTGATGTTTCCGGAGAAGACAAAGCAATGTTTATCCGTTTCCGTATGAAATCAGATGAGATCACAGGAAGCGGTACATATCAAATGCTTGGCAAGATGGATGAGCAGTATGGTGTTCAGCTCAAGAGCAGCGGCGTACTTGTTTATGCATGCGACGCAAAAGGTTCCTGGGTTGAGAGCAGCTGTGCGATCGATTCCAGTTTCTGGAATAAATGGCATGATATTCTGGCAGTATTTACCGGTACAAAGATGCAGATCTATGTAGACGGCAAAGCCGGAACACCGACATCCGGAAGAGCAAACGCAAGCGACAATTACGATGTAACCCTGAAATCTTACAACACAAGTACCTTTACAACTGGTTATAACATCAGCAAAGATCTTGGTTCCTCAACAACACCTCCATATACCGGACTGCTTTCTGACATCCGCATCTACAGCGGAAAAGATTACTCTGATAATCTGCAGAAATCTTATGCAGTGACAGCTCATGCACTGGATCAGGCAACACCGTCTGTAAACATTGCACTGACACCGTATACAACCAGCACAACCTGGTATAAGGACGGAAAAGAAGTAGAAGCAGGTGCAGCATTTGAGGCAAATGCAAACTATGAAGTAAAAACAGTCCTGACAGCAGTTGGCGATTATCGTTTCGCAGACAGCAGCAAACCGCAGAGCATCAAACTCTCTGACGGTACAAGTGTGAAACCGGAAGTAAATGTTGCAGCTGATTACAGATCCATGACCGTTTCCTACAGCTTTAAGACAGAGGAAGTACCATGTACCTGTGAGATCACAGATCTTGTATTTGATAACCAGACCATCCAGATGGCAGCAGCAGATACAAGCAAAACACTGAAACTGGCTGCAAAAGCAACCGCAGCAGACTGTGCAGCACATGAAAAGAACATCACTTACACTTATACACTGGTAGATGCCGGCACAACAAAGGCAGCTCTGGAAGGTGATGTACTGACAGTAAGTGCAGCAGGAACAGCAAAAGTAAAAGTAGTTGCAGAACTGAACGGAAAAACAGCAGAAAAAGAGATAACGGTTACCGTAACATCTGACAAAGCAACGGAAGCTTCCAGAACAGAACTTGGCAATACCGTAAACAATGCGAAAGCAATCGACAAAACGCTGTATACCGAGGATTCTGTAAAAGCACTGGAAACAGCGATCACAAATGCAGAAGCCGTACTTGCAAAAGAAAATGCAAGCGAAACAGAAGTAGCAGCAGCAAAGAAAGCAGTACAGGATGCAATCGATGCTCTGCAGAAAAAAGATACGGTTGACAAAGACAAAGAAGAAGCACAGAAAGCTCTGAGTGATGCGGTTACAAAGGCAGATGCTGTTTATGCAGCAGGTCAGGGACAGTACACCAAAGAATCCTGGGATGCATTTGAAAAAGCATACAAGGCAGCAAAAGAAGCAGGTGCTGATCTTACGGCAGCTGCTCTGAAAGATCTGACAGCAGCTCTTGAAAAGGCACAGGCAGCTCTGAAAACAGCAGAGACACCGGATACAGAACCAAATCCGACTCCGACACCGGCAGAGAAGAAACTGGCAGCACCGACGATCAAGTCTGTGAAAGCAAGTGCAGCAAAAGCAGGTGTGGTTGTAAAAGTGATCGTGAATGCAGTGGAAGGTGCAGATCATTATGATATTTACCGCACCGTAAACGGCAAGACGGTTCTGGCAGGAAGCACTGCATCCGGCAAGCTGGTATTTAAAGATAAAAAAGCCGCTTCTTTGAAAGGCATCAAGCGTGCATCTTACCGTGCAGTAGCAGTATCTAAGGATGCAAACGTAAAAGCAAGTGACAACGGTGCAGCTAAGACTGTGAAGTTTACAGCAAATGTAAAAATCAAGAAAGCAGCTGCTTCAGGCAAGAGTGTAAAACTGAGCTGGAAGAGAAATAAAAAAGCAACCGGTTATGTGATCTATCGTTCTACGAAGAAAAACTCCGGTTATAAACGGATCAAGAAGATCAACAACAATAAGACCGTTTCTTATCAGGATAAGAAGATCAGGAAGAAAGGTAATTACTACTACAAGATCGTGACGGTCAAAAAAGGAAATGCAAGTGCAATGTCCACTGCAAAAAAGGTAAAAGTGAAATAAAAAGTCGATAAAATCGAAGGATTTTTACCCGAAAAAGGGCTGCTGCAGCGATGCGGCAGCCTCTTTTTATGCGAAAAATATGCGAAAAGCATAAAAAAACATAATTTTCTCTTTTCTTTTTTGGTGATTTATATTACAATAATAGTCAAGTCAGATTAATAAGCGTAGTTGGTCTGGTATGAAAATGTATGGAAGGGAGAGAAAGACATGATATCAAACCAGATATTACAGTCAACCATAGAAGGATTAAAAGAAATATCGAGGATTGATTTTTGCGTGATCGATCTGGAAGGCAATGTGCTGGCTGCAACGTTTCCGGAGTCAGAAGAATATCGTTCCTCAGTCGTTCCGTTTGTAGATTCACCGGCAGACAGCCAGGTGGTACAGGGACACCAGTTTTTCAAAATATACGATGAGCTTCAGGTAGAATATGTGCTGGTAGCAAAAGGAAGCAGCGATGATGTTTATATGATCGGCAAGATGGCTGCATTCCAGATCCAGAATCTGCTGGTTGCATACAAAGAGCGATTTGACAAAGATAACTTTATCAAGAATCTGCTTCTGGACAACCTGCTTCTGGTAGATATTTATAACCGTGCGAAGAAGCTTCACATTGCAGCAAATGCGAGAAGAGTGGTATTTCTGGTTGATACGGCTCAGGAGAAGGATAATGCTTCCATGGAATGTATCCGTTCACTGCTTGGAACCAAGACAGGTGATTTTATTACAGCAGTTGATGAAAAGAGCATTATCGTTGTCAAAGAGCTGGCTTCCGAAGAAGGTTATCAGGAAATGGAGAAAACGGCAAAGCAGATTTTAAATGTTCTGCCGGCAGAAAAGCAGGAAGTATCGCATATTGCATATGGAACGATCGTAGAAGAGATCAAAGAAGTTTCCAGATCTTATAAAGAAGCACGTATGGCAATGGATGTCGGAAGGATCTTTTTCGAGGAGAAAAATATCATCGCATACAGTTCTCTTGGCATCGGCCGTCTGATTTATCAGCTTCCGATCCCGCTCTGCAAGATGTTTATCAAAGAGATTTTCGAGAACAAATCACCGGATGATTTCGATGAAGAGACGCTGGTTACGATCAACAAATTCTTTGAAAACAGCCTGAACGTTTCAGAGACATCCAGACAGCTGTATATCCACAGGAATACACTGGTATACCGCCTGGATAAGCTGCAGAAGAGTACCGGACTGGATCTGCGTGTATTTGAAGATGCAATCACATTCAAGATCGCACTGATGGTAGTCAAATATATGAAGTACATGGAGACGCTGGATTATTAATACCGCCTCCGTCATAAACCGCAGCATGGACACATAAAATAGCAACAAACAGAAGAAGACCGGAGAAGCCGCGTGCAAAGCCGGTCTTTTCTTGGGTTACAGAAAAGATGCGTTTCTGTACCGGGGAAGATATAAGGAGCAAAGATATGGCAAAGGACAAGAAGTTCGGAAAAGGTTTTTTCTGTGGAATCCTGACTTCGGCTGTGGTCGTTCTGGCCGGAAGCGGGGTGCTTCAGCAGGGCGGCTGGATCACAGGAGCAGATCAGAAAGAAGCAGGGGCAACGCAGGAGAGCACAGACAGTGCAGGCACACAGCTCAGTCTGGATCAGAAAAAGGTAGATACAAAGATCAAGAAGATGGAAGAGATCATCAATCAGCTCTATCTTGACAGTACGGATAACGATACGGTCGAAGCCGGCATTTATAAGGGCATGATCAGCGGACTTGGAGATCCTTATGCTGCATATTATACACAGGATGAACTCGAAAAACTGAATGAATCCACATCCGGAGAGTACAAGGGGATCGGTGCAAAGCTTTCACAGGATACACAGACGGGGGCAATCCAGGTCGTGACCTGTTTTGAGGGGACACCGGCAGAAAAGGCAGGGCTGCTTCCGGGAGACATTCTCTATTCGGTCAATGACATCGAAGTGACCGGGAAAGATCTGACCGATGTGGTCAGCCTGATCAAGACAGCAAAAGGAGACACCGTCCATCTGACAATCGCCAGAGAGGGTGAAAAGGATTATCTGGAGTTCGATGTGGAACGCTCAGATGTTGCCGTCCCGACGGTGGCCTACAAAATGCTGGATGATGAGATCGGTTATATCGCAGTCAGTGAGTTTGACAAGGTGACGGCGGAGCAGTTCAAGAATGCTCTGGCGAAATTAGAAGAACAGGGTATGGAAAAGCTGATCATAGACCTGCGAAACAACCTTGGCGGTGTGCTGGATACCTGCTGCGAGATGTTAAAACAGATGCTTCCGAAAGGACTGATCGTTTATACCGAAGATAAATACGGGCAGAGAACAGAATATACCTGCGACGGAAACAATGAGTTCAAAAAGCCGCTGGCAGTGCTGGTCAACGGGTACAGTGCCAGTGCGGCAGAAATCTTCAGCGGAGCAATCAAGGACTATGGGATTGGTACTTTAGTCGGTACGAAAACGTATGGAAAAGGGATTGTGCAGCGGATTGTCGGAATGGAGGACGGAACGGCAGTCAAACTGACGGTTTCCAAGTATTTCACGCCAAACGGCACGGATATCCACAAAAAAGGCATTGAGCCGGATGTGACCGTTGAGCTTGATGAAAGTCTGAAAAATAAAGTGACGGTCACGGAAGAAGAGGATAATCAGTTGCAGAAAGCCATTTCAATACTTCAGGAGGAAAAAAACGATGCAGAGTAAAATTGTTTTCAGAGAGATGTTAAGTGAGCTGAAGGCACTTGCAGATGTGCAGGGAAATTATCTTACAAAAGAAGACATAAAAAAATTCTTTCCGGGAGATGCCCTGAATGAGGAACAGTTTGGACTGGTCTGCGAATACCTTGTCAGCCAGAAGATCAAAGTGGACGGGTACGAACCGGCCCAAAAGACACCGGAAACCGCACAGAAGACAGTGAAGGAGCATGCAGAGAGAGCGTCTGCTTCGAATCCTGAGACAGAAAAACAGGAAGAAAACAGTGAAACACAGGACGGGGAAGGTCCGGATTTCCTTGGTATGTATCTGGAGGAACTTGCAGAGATCGAAAAACTTTCCGAGACGGAAGAAGAACGTCTATTTTTTGAGGCGGTAAATGGAGATTCCATGGCAAAAAGCACGCTGGCAGGACAGTATCTGGAAACGGTCTACGAGCTTGCCATGACGTATGTCGCTTCCGAGCTGCCGATCGAAGATCTGGTGCAGGAAGGCAATATCGGACTGCTGCTTGCACTTGAAAATCTGGAGGCAAAGCCAAATCTGGAAGAATACCGTAAGCAGGTGTTTGACGGTATCCGGAAAGCAATGGAAGAGGCCGTTGAGATGTCACAGGACAAAAAAGACCTGGATGATGAGATCGTAGGCAGAGTCAATCACCTGAACGAGTCGATCCTCAGCCTGGAAGAGGATCTTGGACACAAAGTTTCCATGAGCGAGCTGTCGGCCTATCTGGAAATGCCGCTTGAGGAGATCAAAGATGTTCTGCGTATGGCCGGTGATGAGATGAAAGATAAATCAGATGTGAGATGATTCCCGCCTCAGCAGGCGGCGAGCAACAAGCCGTGCACCTCGCAGCAAGAATGCCAGAGGCATTCTTGAAAAAATGTTCTGCCGGATGGAAGGCTGTCATATAGTATGAGCAGGGGGGATTGCATGGAAAAAATGCAGAAACGATCAAAACCAGTGACCCTGCTCATTTCACTTCTGGGTTCCTGGATCGTCACAGCAGTGCTTCTTGTGCTGCTGGCAGCTGCGATGATGAAATTTCAGTTAGAAGAAGGAAAGATCTCGGCGGCTGTGACCGTCATTTATCTGGGATCCGCCTTTTTGGGCGGAAGGATCGCAGGCAGAAGGACGGAGAACAAAAAATACCTGTGGGGGCTGCTCGCAGGAATGTGTTATTTTGCAGTGCTTTTTCTTCTGACACTGATCCTGAAACGGAACATAGATCCGTCTTCCATACAGACGATAACGACAGCCTGTCTGTGCATGGGAGGCGGAATGTTAGGCGGAATGCTTGCTTTTTAAAAGCATTTCGTGTAAAAGTTCATATAGATTTTTAAAAACAGTTATGTTAAAATAGGCAGATGTTAGATTCAGAAACAGCCATCAAAGATGGAGGAAATACAGGATAATGATGAAAGAAAAATATGAATCGCTCTCAGCGGTTGAATTAAAGGCGATTGCAAAAGCCAGAGGCCTGAAAAATCTTTCCGGTCTGAAAAAGAGTGAAGTAGTTACAAGAATGCTTGAGGCAGATGAAAAAGAACGTGAGCAGAAAATATCCGAAGAGACGGAAGAACGTGCACAGACACAGACCGTAAAAGCGGAAAGACCAGAGATGACAGAGCATGCAGAGAGATCCGAAAAGCGTCCGGAAGAGAAAACAGGACTGGATTTTTCACAGCTTGACAGCGGTCAGACAGTGACCGGTATTCTGGAAGTAATGCCGGATGGTTTCGGATTTATCCGATCCGATAACTATCTGCCGGGTGACCATGATATTTATGTTTCGCCGTCCCAGATCCGAAGATTCAATCTGAAGACCGGAGATATCATCAGCGGCAATACACGTATCCGCACAAATACCACGCAGCAGGAGAAGTTTGCAGCCTTGCTCTATTTAAAAAGCACAAACGGCATGCATCCGGCAGAAGCTGCCAAAAGATGCAATTTCGAGGATATGACACCGATCTTTCCGAATCAGCGTATGCGTATGGAGCGTGATTCGAGAAATGTAGCCATGCGTATCGTTGACCTGATCTCACCGGTCGGCAAGGGACAGCGAGGAATGATCGTGTCACCGCCGAAAGCCGGAAAGACGACACTGTTAAAAGAGATGGCAAAGTCCATCCTTGGAAATGACCCGGATATGCACCTGATCATTCTGCTGATCGACGAGCGTCCGGAGGAAGTTACCGATATCAAGGAAGCCATTGTCGGAGATAATGTAGAAGTAATCTATTCTACCTTTGATGAGCTGCCGGAGCATCACAAACGAGTTTCCGAGATGGTGATCGAGCGTGCAAAGCGTCTGGTTGAACATAAAAAAGACGTTACGATCCTGCTCGACAGCATCACAAGACTTGCAAGAGCCTACAACCTGACGGTTCCGCCAAGCGGACGTACCTTATCCGGCGGTCTTGACCCGGCGGCACTGCATATGCCGAAACGTTTCTTCGGAGCAGCGAGAAATATGCGTGAGGGCGGAAGCCTGACGATCCTGGCAACGGCACTTGTCGATACCGGAAGCAAGATGGACGATGTCGTATACGAAGAGTTCAAGGGAACCGGAAACATGGAGCTTGTCCTTGACCGCAAGCTTTCCGAAAAGAGAGTTTTCCCGGCACTGGATATCCAGAAATCCGGTACCAGAAGAGAGGATCTTCTGCTCGATCCGGAAGAGCAGGAAGCAGTGTACATCATGCGAAAAGCATTAAACGGTATGAAGTCGGACGAAGCCGTCGAGAACATCCTGAATATGTTTGTACATACGAAAAACAATAAAGAACTGGTACAGATGGTCAAAAAACAGAAATTTATATAAAATCGTTGCTTTTTATAAAGATTTATGGTATAATTCAAACGCTGTTTAACAGACAGTTTAACTGTAGGGACTTACAGGGATAGTCCGGGGTATCTTGCCGTGGAAACATCAGGAGCGGCATTGACCGGAAATCGACCGAGAAAGGTAAGCAGTTCACAAAATAAGAAAAAGAGGTGAAAATCATGAAGGAAGGAATCCATCCAGAGTACTATCAGGCAACTGTAACTTGCAACTGCGGTAACACATTTGTAACAGGCTCCACAAAAAAGGATATCCATGTTGAAATCTGCTCCAAATGCCATTCATTCTACACAGGACAGCAGAAAGCAGCAGCAGCACGCGGACGTATTGATAAATTCAATAAGAAATACGGCATCAAATAATAAGCGTTTTGGGTACAGGAGTATACAGATGTCCTGCGAAAGTAGGATGTATATGCTTAAGATAATGAGAGGGGTTGAGGTTGAAAAATCTCAACCTTTTTTATCACATGGATTTTTTGTGTGGATATTTTGAACGCAGAGAAGCGGATTGTGAATGTCCGCTTTACACAAAAAGTTTCCGGGTGTGAAAGTTGGAGGAAGCAGCAGTATGAAATCATCCAATATAGGCGGTCAGGCGGTCATGGAAGGCGTGATGATGCGAAATGCAGATAAATATGCAGTCGCAGTCCGCAAAACCGACGGCGAGATCGTTGTGAAAACAGAAGAATATAAAGGTATTGTTCAAAATAAAAAAATACGTTCTCTTCCGATCATACGAGGTGTGTTCAGCTTTATAGATTCCATGGTTCTTGGTATGAGTACACTGACTTATTCTGCATCTTTTTTTATGGATGAGGAAGAAGAGGAGAAAGACGAAAAGAAGGAGTCCGTGATGATGGGGCTGACGATTGCATGTTCAGTTGTGATGGCAGTAGCCATTTTTATGATACTTCCTTATTTTTTGTCACAGTTGTTTCGAAAATTTACAGATTCTACTACTTTGATCACACTGCTTGAAGGTGCAGTTCGTCTTGTGATTTTCTTTGGGTATATTCTGCTCATTTCCAGAATGAAAGATATTCAGCGTGTGTTTATGTACCATGGTGCAGAACATAAGTGTATTAACTGTATAGAGCATGGCATGGAGTTAAATGTGGAAAATGTGCTGAAAAGTTCCAGACTGCACAAACGCTGCGGAACCAGTTTTTTGTTTATCGTTATGATCGTCAGCATTATTTTCTTTTTGTTCATCCGGATTGAATCCCCGATCTGGCGAGTGGTATTCCGGCTTTTGCTGATCCCGGTGATCGCAGGCGTTTCGTTTGAGTTTATCCGTCTGGCGGGAAAGAGCGAAAATAAACTGGTAATTCTTTTATCAAAACCGGGTATGATGCTGCAGAAGCTTACAACAAGGGAGCCGGATGCTTCCATGGCAGAAGTAGCGATCGCATCGGTAGAGGCTGTGTTTGACTGGAGAGCATATCTGAAAGAAAATTTTGGGTGGCAGGAGAAAGTATGACGTACGAAGAAGCACGAAAAGAAGCAGAACAGATTCTGAAAGGGGCAGAAGTTCCGGATGCGGCTCTGGATGCCTGGTATCTTCTGGAATATGCGATACGGAAGATTGAAAAAAAGGAGACCGGGCGAACCTGGTATCTGATGAACCGAAAGGAAAGCATTCTGCCGGGGACACTCTTATACTATCAGGAATTGGTCTCCCGAAGAAAACAGCGGATTCCGCTGCAGCATCTGACAGGAGAACAGGAGTTTTACGGTTATCCGTTTTATGTCAATGAACATGTGCTGATCCCAAGGCAGGATACGGAAGTTTTGGTAGAAGAAGCACTGAAGCGAAAAAAAGAGGGCATGAAGGTGCTGGATCTGTGTACCGGTTCCGGCTGTATTCTGCTCAGTATTCTGAAAAATCTGAAGCAGGGAACGGGAGTCGGCATCGACATCTCAGAACAGGCACTTGAGGTTGCAAGACGAAATGCGAAAAGGCTGGGGCTGGAAGCAGCAACAACTTTTATTTTAAGTGACTTGTTTGAGAAGGCACAGGGACCGTACGATATGATCGTCTCCAATCCGCCTTATATTGAAACGGAAGAGATTGCGCAGCTGATGCCGGAAGTGCGGGATCATGAGCCGCGTCTGGCACTTGACGGAATGTCTGATGGGCTTTATTATTACAGAAGTATCGTTTCACAATGCAGGGATTATTTAAAAGAAGACGGTGCACTGCTGTTTGAGATCGGTGCAGGGCAGGGAGCTGCAGTGAGTGAACTGCTCAAAGAAGCCGGTTTTGTGTCCGTCCAGGTAATAAAAGATCTGGCGGGGCTTGACCGGGTAGTTGCAGGAAAAGCAGGTACAAAGAAAGGAAAACAAGAAAAAGATGTTTGATAGACTGGAAGATTTGCTGATTCGATTTGAAGAGATCATGAGCGAACTGAATGAGCCGTTTGTCGTCAACGACCAGACCAGATTTCAGAAGCTTATGAAGGAGCAGAGTGATCTGCAGCCGATCGTGGATGCATATAAAGAATATAAAGAGAGCAAGCAGACGGTAGAGGACAGCCTTTCCATGCTGGAAGAAGAGTCCGATGAAGAGATGCGAGAAATGCTCAAAGAAGAACTGAATGATGCAAAGAAAAATATCGAAGAACTGGAACATAAGCTCAAAATTCTGCTGCTTCCGAAAGATCCGAACGATGAGAAGAACGTTATCGTCGAGATACGTGCCGGAGCAGGCGGGGATGAGGCGGCTTTATTTGCAGCTGAGATTTACCGCATGTATGTGAAATATGCGGATATGCACCGCTGGAAAACAGAGATGATGAGCTTAAATGAAAACGGTATCGGCGGTTTCAAGGAAGTAACATTCATGATCACCGGACAGGGTGCATACTCCAGACTGAAGTACGAAAGCGGTGTACATCGTGTACAGCGTGTACCGGAGACAGAGTCAGGAGGGCGTATCCATACTTCCACGATCACGGTTGCGATCATGCCGGAAGCAGAAGAAGTAGACTTCCAGCTGGATATGAACGACTGTAAATTCGATGTATTCCGTGCATCTGGAAACGGCGGACAGTGTGTCAACACGACAGACTCCGCAGTACGTCTGACACACATCCCGACCGGTATCGTCATCTCCTGTCAGGATGAGAAATCTCAGCTGAAAAACAAAGACAAAGCACTGAAAGTACTGCGTTCCAGACTTTATGAAATGGAACTTGCAAAACAGCACGATGCAGAAGCAGAAGCAAGAAGAAGCCAGATCGGAACCGGTGACCGTTCCGAGAAGATCCGTACTTACAATTTCCCGCAGGGACGTGTGACGGATCATCGTATCAAACTGACACTGCACAGACTGGACGGTATCTTAAACGGCGATCTGGATGAGATCATTGACAGCCTGATCGCAGCAGATCAGGCAGCGAAACTTGCAAACCTGCAGGAAGCTTAAAAGTGATTGTATATAGTATAAGGAAGTGAGGTTTGTATTATGGGTAAATATTTTGGAACCGATGGTTTCCGAGGGGAAGCCAATGTAACTTTGACGGTAGAACATGCATTTAAGGTAGGACGTTTCCTTGGCTGGTATTACGGACAGGAGCATAAGCCAAGGATCGTCATCGGAAAAGACACCAGAAGAAGCAGTTATATGTTTGAATATGCACTGGTAGCAGGCCTGACCGCATCCGGAGCAGATGCGTACCTTCTGCATGTGACAACCACACCGAGTGTTTCCTATGTGGTAAGAACCGATGAATTCGACTGCGGTATCATGATCTCCGCAAGCCACAACCCATTTTATGACAATGGGATTAAAGTGATCAACGGAATGGGATGTAAACTGGAAGCAGAAGTTGAAGCTAAAATTGAGGCATATATTGATGGCGAGAGTGGAGAACTTCCGCTGGCGACAAAAGAAAATATCGGCCGCACGGTGGATTATGTTGCCGGAAGAAACCGTTACATCGGCTATCTGATCTCTCTTGCAACCAGATCCTTCAAAAATTACCGCATTGGGCTGGACTGCTCGAACGGAAGTTCTTCTGCAATCGCAAAGAGTGTTTTTGATGCACTGGGAGCGAAGACTTATGTGATCAACAATGAGCCGAACGGAACCAACATCAATACAAACTGCGGCTCCACACACATCGGTGTACTGCAGCAGTATGTAAAAGAAAAAGGCCTGGATGTCGGATTTGCCTATGACGGTGATGCAGACCGGTGTATAGCAGTCGATGAAAATGGCAATGTTATTGACGGGGATCTGATTCTTTACGTGTGTGGAAAATATTTAAAAGAGCAGGGCAAACTGAAAAATGACACGATCGTAACGACCGTCATGTCCAACCTCGGTTTGTACAAAGCATGCGACAAAGCCGGCATTCACTACGAAAAGACAGCTGTTGGTGATAAGTATGTCTATGAGAATATGACACAGAACGGCCACTGCCTGGGCGGAGAACAGTCCGGACATATCATTTTCAGCAAACATGCGACAACCGGTGACGGTATCCTGACTTCTCTGATGATCATGGAAGTGCTTACCGAGAAAAAACAGACACTTGGAACGCTGGCAGGAGAAGTGAAGATTTATCCGCAGCTGTTGAAAAACGTGCGTGTTGCCGACAAGAAGACAGCAAGAGAGAATCCGGAAGTACAGAAAGCCGTCGATCAGGTGGCAGAAGCACTTGGAGATGAAGGACGTATTCTGGTGCGTGAAAGCGGAACCGAGCCGTTGATCCGTGTTATGGTAGAAGCAGCAGAAGACGCACTCTGCGAAAAATATGTAGATCAGGTCGTAGATGTTATGAAGGCACAAGGACTGGTTGTAGAATAAGAAAAAAGTGTGGGCTGTCCTTTTTCAAACAGGGCAGCCTTTTTTATAAGAACAGGAAACAGAAGGTATGATAAATTTTAGAAAAGTAGAGCTGGAAGATCAGAAAGCGTACAAACCTTATATGGCACAGCAACAGTGCAGAAGCTGTGAGTGTACCTTTGCAAATCTGTACCTCTGGTCCAGGTTTTATGCCGTTACGGCGACGGTGGAGAACGGGATGTTGCTGACAAAAAGTGAGGAAGGCGACTATCTGTCTTATGGATTTCCGATGGGAAAGCCAAAGTATTTAAAAGAGGCGGTGGATGCACTTTATGAGTACAGTAAAGAGAAGAAACGCAAGTTTCAGATGCACAATGTAACACCGGAACAGTTTGCACTTTTAGAAGAAATCTATCCGGGAAGATTTCAGATCGAATACCGCAGAGACTATGCAGATTATGTCTATGAAGCAGAAAAGCTTGCAAAATTATCCGGAAAGAAATATCATGGAAAGAAGAATCATACGAACAAGTTCAAAAAGCTCTATCCGAACTGGCAGTATGAGAGACTGAATGATTCGAACGTGGAAGAATGTTTTCAGATGGCACTGAAATGGAGAAACAAAAACGGTTGCGGAGAAGATCCGGAAAAGAACAGTGAGATGTGTGTAACCCTGAATTCACTGCGGCTGTATAAAGAGCTGGATCTTCGCGGAGGCGTGCTTCGTGCCGAAGGAAACGTGGTTGCGTTTTCTATCGGAGAGCCGGTCTCAGATGACACCTTTGTAGTCCACATTGAAAAAGCATTTGCTGATGTGCCGGGTGCTTATCCGATGATCAATCAGCAGTTTGTGGAACATGAAGTGCAGGGATTTTCCTACGTGAATCGAGAAGAGGATATGGGCGAAACGGGACTTCGCAGTGCCAAAGAATCCTATCACCCGATTTTTATGGTGGAGAAAGGCATTGTGACAGAGAAAGGGGAATAACAGCATGATTTCAGAGAAGATGAGAGGATATGTGGAGAACAGTTCTGCGATCCGTGCAATGTTTGAAGAAGGCAAAAAGATGGCAGATCAGTTCGGAGCAGAAAATGTATACGATTTCAGCCTCGGTAATCCGAATGTGCCGGCACCTGCCGAAGTAAAAAATGCAATCAAAGAAATCCTGAAAAACGAAGATGCACGGATGGTGCATGGCTATATGAACAATGCCGGATACGAAGATGTCAGAGAGGCTGTTGCAGCGTCGTTGAATCAGCGTTTTGGCACAGCATTTCACAAAGAAAATATTTTAATGACAGTCGGTGCGGCAGGCGGCATGAATGTCCTGATGAAAACCCTGTTAAATCCGGGCGATGAAGTGCTGACCTTTGCACCTTATTTCGGAGAATATCGTGCTTATGTGACGAACTACGGCGGTATTTTAAAAGAAGTGGAGCCGAATACCGAAACTTTCCAGCCAAACCTGAAAAAATTTGAACAGATGCTCAGCGAAAAGACAAAAGCAGTCATCGTCAATACACCGAACAATCCGACCGGAGTTGTCTATTCTGAAGCAACCATTCAGAAAATGGCAGCGATTCTGGAGACAAAACAGAAAGAATTCGGTACAAGCATCTATCTGATTTCAGACGAACCTTACCGTGAGCTGGCATATGACGGCGTGGAAGTGCCGTATCTTACCAAATACTACCGCAACACGATCGTTGGTTATTCTTTCAGTAAATCTTTGTCACTTCCGGGAGAGCGTATCGGCTATCTGGTGATGCCGGATGAGCTGGACGGTGCAAAAGATATTATCGCAGCAGCAGCCGTTGCAAACCGTATCCTCGGATATGTCAATGCTCCGTCTCTGTTCCAGCGTGTGATTGCAAAATGTCTGGATGCAAAAGCAGATCTGGAGTACTATAACCGCAACCGTGAGACGCTGTACAACGGACTTCAGAAGGCAGGACTTACCTGCATCAAACCGGAGGGAGCTTTCTATCTGTTTGTAAAATCGCCGATTGCAGATGAAAAAGAATTCTGCCAGAAAGCAAAAGAATACCATCTGCTGATCGTTCCGGGAAGCTCTTTTGCATGCCCGGGCTATGTGAGACTGGCATACTGCGTTTCTTATGAAACCATCGTAAATGCACTGCCAAAATTTGAAGAACTGATGAAAAATTATAAATAAACGCACGGACGAGGAGGAACGAAACATGAAGGCATGGGAAAAAAATGTCAGAACAGTGGTACCGTATGTACCTGGAGAACAGCCAAACCAGATCGGAATGATCAAGTTAAACACCAATGAAAATCCGTATCCGCCGGCTCCCGGAGTGCAGGAAGCAATCAAAAGCCTGGATGATAAAAAGATGCGTCTTTATCCGGATCCGACCGCAGATCTGCTGGTGAGAGAACTGGCTGACTTTTATCATCTGGATAAAGATCAGATTTTTGTCGGCGTTGGATCCGATGATGTGCTGGCCATGTGTTTTCTGACGTTTTTCAATTCCGAACGTCCGATCTTCTTCCCGGATATCACCTATTCTTTTTACGATGTATGGGCAGATGTATTTCGCATTCCGTATGAGTGCCAGCCGCTTGATGAAAATTTTCGCATTGTAAAAGAAGATTATTACCGGGCAAACGGCGGTGTGATCTTCCCGAATCCAAATGCTCCGACCGGAATTGCACAGGATCTTTCTGATATCGAAGATATTCTGCAGCACAACCAGGATGTGATTGTGATCGTAGATGAGGCGTACATTGATTTCGGCGGACATTCTGCACTGGAGCTGATCGACCGCTATGAGAACCTGCTGGTTGTGCAGACGTTCTCAAAATCACGTTCTCTTGCCGGTATGCGGATCGGATATGCTTTCGGAAACAAACAGCTGATCAAGTATCTGAACGATGTGAAATATTCTTTTAATTCTTACACGATGAACTATCCGTCTCTTGTGATCGGAAGAGCGGCACTTGCAGACCGTGCTTATTTTGAAGAGACAAGGAACAAGATCATTGCGACCAGAGAGCGTGTCAAAAAAGAACTGGCAGGACTTGGATTTACCTTTGGAGATTCGATGGCAAACTTCTTGTTCATTACACACGAAAAAGTGGCAGCCAGAGAACTGTTTGAGGCATTGAAGATCAAGAAAATTTATGTGCGTTATTTTAATAAACCAAGGATCGACAACTATCTGCGTGTGACGATCGGAACGGATGAAGAGATGGATGCACTGCTTGCATTCTTCCGTGACTATCTGAAGAAAAAAGCCTGAGAAGGGGAACAGCGAAATGGATGAAAGAAACGAAGATTACGATATCTACGGAAGTTTTGCCTGTGTATATGATAAATTCATGGACAACGTGCCTTACAAAGAGTGGGGCAAATATCTGAAATCGCTCCTGGAAGAACAGGGTATTTCAGACGGGCTGGTGCTGGAGCTTGGATGCGGCACAGGAAGTCTGACGGAGATTTTAGCAGATGCCGGATACGACATGATCGGTGTGGATCTGTCCGCAGACATGCTTGATATTGCTATGGAAAAACGGGAACAGTCCGGCAATAATATTCTCTATCTTTTGCAGGATATGCGGGAATTTGAGCTGTACGGGACAGTTCGGGCAGTGGTCAGCATCTGCGATTCCATGAATTATCTGCCGTGTGAAGAGGATTTTCTTCAAACTTTAAAGCTGGTCAACAATTATCTGGACCCGGAAGGGGTGTTTATTTTTGACCTGAACACACCATACAAATACCGGGAACTGATCGGGGATGCGACGATCGCAGAGAACCGGGAGGATGCCAGTTTTATCTGGGAAAATACCTGGTATGAAAAGGAACAGGTCAATGAATATGACCTGACGATTTTTGCAAGGACAAACGGAGAATATTATCAGAAATTTTTTGAGACACATTACCAGAAAGCCTATGAACTGGAGACGGTCAAAGAGCTGATCCAAAAGTCAGGGATGGAATTTGTGGCTGCTTATGATGCATTTACCAGAGAACCGGTCAGAGCGGACAGCGAACGTATTTATATTATAGCGAGGGAAAAAGGAAAGAAAGGAACCAAGCAGATATGACAGACTATATTGTAAGAGCGACGGCAGCGGACAGTCAGATCCGTGCCTTTGCCGCCACGACAAGAGAAATGACAGAATATGCAAGAAAAGTGCATGAAGAAAGCCCGGTTGCCTGTGCAGCACTGGGAAGACTGATGACGGCAGGAGCCATGATGGGAGCGATGATGAAAGGAGATAAGGATCTTCTGACCCTTCAGATCCGGGCAGACGGTCCACTTCGCGGCATGACCGTGACGGCCGATGCAAAAGGAAATGTCAAAGGGTTTGCCGGAAATCCACAGGTGATGCTGCCTCCGAATGCTCTCGGAAAACTGGATGTCGGCGGTGCAGTCGGTCATGGCATTTTAAATGTGATCAAAGATATGGGTATGAAAGAGCCGTACGTCGGACAGGTTGGGCTGCAGACCGGAGAAATTGCAGAAGACTTAACTTATTATTTTGCAACTTCTGAGCAGGTTGCTTCTTCGGTCGGACTCGGCGTACTGATGAACCACGACAATACGGTTCGTCAGGCAGGCGGATTTATCATCCAGCTGATGCCGTTCACCGATGAGAAAGTGATCGATGCTCTGGAAAAGAAGCTTTCCAGTGTGAAATCGGTGACAAGTATGCTTGATGCCGGTATGACACCGGAAGATATTTTGCAGGAGCTGCTCGGTGAATTCGGTGTGGAGATCACCGAAAAGACGGAGACACGTTTTGCATGTAACTGTTCAAAAGAGCGTATGGAAAAGGCTCTGATCAGCATCGGCAGAAAAGACCTGGAAGAGATGATAAAGGACGGCGAACCGATCGAGATGAACTGCCATTTCTGTAATTCGCATTATCAGTTCAGCGTAGAAGAACTGAAAAAAATTCTGGCACAGGCAAAGAAAAGATAACGTTCAGAAGAAAAGGAGGCGAAAGGCATGAGAGATGGTTTTATCAAAGTTGCGGCAGTCACACCGGATATCCGTGTGGCAGACTGTGAATACAATGCAGAACAGATCTGCAAAAAAATGAAAGAAGCGGCAGCCCTTGGCAGTAAGATCATTGTATTTCCGGAGCTTTGCATCACCGGTTATACCTGTGAGGACCTCTTCTGGCAGGAGGTACTTTTAAATGGAGCAAAAGACGCACTGGATCAGATCAGAAAAGAAAGCCGTGAAATCGATGCACTGGTCTTTGTCGGACTTCCGTGGGAATGGAAAGGAAAGCTTTACAATGTTGCAGCGGCGATCTGCCATGGCAGACTGCTGGGACTGGTGCCGAAAAAGAATCTTCCGAATTATTCTGAGTTTTATGAGATGCGTCATTTTGAGCCGGCAAACGAAGAACTAGATTACATTGAATATCCGGGTGAAGAAGAGCAGGAATGGATTCCGTTTGGCATGCAGCAGATCTTTTACTGTCCGCAGATGGAGGGTCTTACTGTTGCAGCGGAAATCTGTGAAGATCTCTGGGTGCCGCAGCCTCCAAGCATCACACATGCCATTGCAGGAGCCAATGTGATCGTCAACCTTTCTGCAAGTGATGAAATTACCGGAAAGGACAGTTACCGCAGAAATCTGGTTGGCGGACAGTCGGCAAGACTGGTCTGCGGTTATATTTATGCAGATGCCGGAGAAGGAGAATCTTCTACGGATCTTGTCTTTGCCGCACACAATCTGATTGCAGAAAACGGAACAATCCTTGCACAGTCAAAACGTTTTGAAAATGAGATCGTGACAGCAGATCTGGATATCCACAGGATTCGTGCAGAACGCCGCAGAATGACGACTTATCCGACTACGCAGGAAGAATACGAATGGACGGAGTTTGAACTGAAAACGGAAGAGACAAAACTGGAGAGAACGTTTGCACAGACGCCGTTCGTTCCGCAGAATAAAGATGACCGGGAACGTCGCTGCGAGGAAATCCTCTCCATCCAGGCACTCGGTCTGAAGAAACGTCTGGTGCACACAAACTGCAAAAGTCTGGTAGTCGGAATTTCCGGTGGACTGGACTCTACCCTGGCACTTCTGGTGGCAGCCCGTGCCTGTGATATGGCAGGCATCGGAAGAAATCACATTCTGTCTGTGACAATGCCATGTTTCGGAACAACAGACCGCACCTATCAGAATGCCTGTGAGCTGACCAGAAGACTTGGAGCTACCTTAAAAGAAGTGGATATCCGAAAGTCCGTGACATGCCATTTTGAGGATATCGGTCAGGATATCAACTGTCATGATGTCACCTACGAAAACGGCCAGGCGAGAGAGCGTACACAGGTACTGATGGATCTTGCAAACAAGAGCGGCGGTATGGTGATCGGAACTGGTGACATGTCAGAACTTGCACTTGGCTGGGCGACCTACAACGGCGACCACATGTCGATGTATGCCGTGAACGCTTCCGTTCCGAAAACACTGGTACGCCATCTGGTGCGTTAC
>NZ_JBKVNQ010000005.1:0-59984 GCF_046967715.1 Hominisplanchenecus sp. | reverse complement strand
AGCGGAAAGACGCAGCATCGCGTTTTTCGTGATATCATTGAATATCTGAACCCGGGAGACTGTCTGGTAGTCAACAATACGAAAGTAATCCCGGCAAGACTCTATGGAAGCAAGATCGGAACGGATGCAAAGATTGAAGTACTGCTTCTAAAAAGAAGAGAGAATAATGTCTGGGAGACGCTGGTAAAACCGGGGAAGAAATGTCGTGTCGGTGCAAGAATCAGTTTTGGCGAAGGGCTGCTGATCGGTGAGGTGATCGATGTGGTTGACGAAGGAAACCGTCTGATCCGTTTTGAGTATGAGGGGATTTTTGAGGAAATCCTGGATAAACTGGGACAGATGCCGCTGCCGCCGTACATCCATCACCAGCTCAAGGACAAAAACCGTTATCAGACGGTGTATGCAAAGCACGATGGATCTGCCGCAGCACCGACAGCCGGACTGCATTTTACACCAGAACTGTTGGAAGAAATCAAAAAGAAAGGCGTTCACATTGCACATGTGACTTTACATGTCGGACTTGGAACCTTTCGTCCGGTCAAGGTAGAAGATGTGACAGATCATCACATGCACTCGGAGTTTTACATTGTGGAGCCGGAGCAGGCGGAGCTGATCAACCGTGTGAAAAAAGAAGGCGGGAAGATTGTGGCAGTCGGAACGACAAGCTGCCGTACGCTGGAGTCGGCAACCGATGAAAACGGTATTTTAAAAGCAGGAAGCGGATGGACGGACATCTTTATTTATCCTGGTTATCCGTTTAAAATGATCGACCGTCTGATCACAAACTTCCACCTGCCGGAGTCTACACTGATGATGCTGGTTTCCGCACTGGCCGGAAAAGATAAGATCATGGCTGCTTACGAGGAAGCGGTAAAAGAGCGTTATCGTTTCTTCTCCTTTGGGGATGCTATGTTTATTATGTAGTGCTTAAGAATGCCCCGGCATTCTTCTGTGCACCTCTGATCTACAGTTTGTCAGCAAGTTCAGATAACGGAGCGAAATGATACCCCATTTCTTCCCATTTTGTCAGAAGTTCATCGAGAATGGCTGCATTCGTAGAAGAGGTGCTGTGAAGCAAAACTACGGCTCCCGGATGGATGCGGCTTAAAAGTTTGGAAAAAGCCTGCTCTTTTGTTGGCTGCTCATCTTGAATCCAGTCCACGTAGGCGAGACTCCAGAAGAAGGTTTTGTAGCCAAGTTCTTTTGCCATTTCAAGGTTGGAGGTGCTGTATTTTCCCTGAGGTGGGCGGTAGTAGTGAGCCATTTCGCTTCCGGTGATCGACTGAAAAAGTGTTTTCACATCATTCAACTCTTTTTCAAAAGCTTCCTTTGTGGAGATTTTAGACATATCCGGATGATGATAAGTGTGGTTGCCGACGATGTGACCTTCCGCTACCATGCGTTTGGTAAGTTCCGGACTGGTTTCCAGAAAATTTCCGACGACAAAGAAAGTGCCAACCGCCTGATGGTTTTTCAGGGCATCCAGAATAGCAGGCAGATTGCCGTTTTCATATCCGGCATCAAAGGTGAGGTAAATGACTTTTTCGTCTGTTTCATCTGCGTAGGCTGCCTGATATTTTGCAAGCTCAGAAGGCGTGGCGTTGCCGACAGGCCGCACACCTTCTTCCTGAAAACTGAGTCCCCAGTTGCCTTCTGAAGAAGATGAGGCAGGAAGTACCGTGGTCGGCTGTGAAAACAGATAATGGATCCCGAATCCGGAAAAGTAGGCGGCTGTCAGAAGCAAGAGTGTGACAGCTGCTTTTTTGAACGGAAAAACAGACATAAAAAACCCCCTGGTATGAAATTGGTTATTTATATGAAAAAACAACCAGAGATATACCAGGGGATTCATTTTAACTGCTGTATTTACAGCGGCAGAATTTTCCCATCTGCGGTTACGAGAACCGTACTGTTTTCATCGATATGATCTGCATAGAGCTGATTATCTTCTGCCATCAGGCAGAATTCTTCGGATTCCTGCTCATAACGCAGGTAAACATGATCCATTGCAATCACCCCATCCGGTCGTCCTTCACATCCAAAATCCGACTCTTCGATACGTGTGACGATTGCTCTTCTTGCATGCATCCGTGCATGTTCTTTTGCAATCTCCTGATAGAGTGCGAAAAATGTCCAGTCTGCATTGGTATCGGTCACGATCGCCTTCAGGTCGATGGAAGGAATGCCGGCTTTTTTCAAATAAGAAAACAGCACATCCATTCGCACACCAGAAAAATGATCCATCACCAGCACAGATTGTGGAATTTTTGAAAAAGGGACATCGGAAGTACTTTTTTCGAAGCCTGTACGACCGGTGAGATAGCCGATCTTCTGAGCAGTAGATGCGGCATCCAGAATACGAAACTGGATACCGAGCTGAACGAAGATGGATTTGATTTTCGGCAGGTATTTTGGCTTCTTCGGGTAATATAATAAAACGGTTTCCTGTACAGGGTTCATAGATCTACTCCTTGTTTGGTTGATTTTTGTTGAATATTCTTGAAATTTATAGTACTCTTAACAGGAGCAGATGTCAATATGAGGAGGGAGAAAGGTGAAACGTAATATCGATATAAAAGAAATTTCAGACGGAAAGCTGTATGGGCCAAATGATATGGTAAAAGCAGACTGCAGGGGATGTGAGGGATGTTCTGCCTGCTGTCATGGGATGGGCACTTCGATCGTGCTGACACCGCTTGATATTTACCGGCTTGAAAAGGAGCTGAACGCTTCTTTTGGAGAACTGATGACAAAAGGTGTGGAACTGAATCTGGCGGACGGTGTGATCCTGCCGAACCTGGCCATGCGTGGTGAAAAGGAAGCCTGTGCTTTTTTGAATGATTCCGGGCGATGCACGATCCATGGGGCAAGACCGGATATCTGTCGTCTCTTTCCGCTTGGCAGAATCTATGAGGAAAAAGGATTTCGCTATTTTTTGCAAGTCTACGAGTGTGAAAAGAAAGACCGGCTCAAGGTGAAAGTGAAAAAATGGATCGATATTCCAGATCCTGCACGCCATGATAAATTTATTTCTGACTGGCATGCTTATCTGAAAAAGCAGGAGGAGATTCTGGAAAACGATTCGTCGGATGAAAGCAGAAAAGCGGTATCCATGGGAATTTTGAATACGTTTTATGTGCGAAACTATGACAGGACAAGGGATTTCTATGAACAGTTTTACGAAAGATTAGAGGAGACGGAAGCAGTATTATGAGATATTATCTTGCACCGCTTGAGGGGATCACGGGATATATTTTCCGCAATGCACATACCAGGCTTTTTACACCGGCCGATAAATATTTTTCCCCGTTTCTGGTTCCGAAACCAAACAGCGGAAAACAGTTCAGTGCAAAAGAAAAGGCCGATATCCTTCCCGAGCATAATCAGAACATCCATCTTGTCCCACAAATCATGACAAACAAAGCAGCAGATTTTATTGCCATGACAAAGGCTCTGGAAGAATATGGTTATCAGGAAGTCAATTTAAATCTGGGTTGTCCGTCCAGAACGGTTGTCACCAAAGGCAGAGGAGCCGGGTTTCTTTCAGATCCTGAGACACTGCAATTTTTTTTTGATGAAGTTTTTCGGGAAATAAAGATCAAAATTTCAGTGAAAACGAGGATCGGTCTGGAACATGCAGAGGAATTTCAGGATCTGCTTTCGGTATACAATCAGTTCCCATTTGAAGAACTGATCATACATCCACGTGTACAGTGCATGTATTATAATGGAACGCCGGATATGGAAACGTTTGCATATGCCTGCCAAAACAGCAAAAACAGTCTCTGTTACAATGGAGATCTGTTCCGAAAAGCAGATTTTGAAAGATTCAGGGAGCAGTATCCAAAAGTTCCGGCAGTAATGTTTGGACGCGGAGTGCTTGCCAATCCGGAACTGATCGGTGAAATAAAAGGCAAAAATGCCATGGACAAGATGAGGTTTCGTGTATTCCATGACTGCATTTTTGAAGCATACCGGGAAGCATTTCAGGATGATAAAAATGCCATGTTTAAAATGAAAGAATTCTGGTACTATGCGGCAGATATGTTTACCGCTTCTTCGAAATATGCAAAGAAGATCAAAAAGACGAAGAGTGTCTCGACGTACGAGGAAACGGTGGCACAGCTGTTTGATGAACAGGAGCTGATCGCGGGGGCGGGATTCTCAAAAAAGACAGAGTGAGGGAGCATTTATGATTGCAGACAGTCCTTTGATAGGAAAAATAATTTTGATCCTGGTTCTGATCGCCATTGATGCGTTCTGTTCTTGTGCGGAGATCGCAGTGATCTCACTGGATGCATCGGAACTGGAGAAAATGGCGGAAGAAAAAAACAAAAAAGCAGAAAGACTTTTGAAATTTTTAAGACAGCCGGAGAAATTTCTGACCATGATCCAGGCGGTGATCACACTGTGCGGATTTCTGATCAGTGCCTTTACGGCAGATCTGCTTGCACTGTGGATGACCGGTCTTGTGATGGAGCAATTTGCACACCTGGTTTCGGCAAAAGTCTGGCATAATATCTTTCTGGTGCTGATCACGTTTTTGCTTTCCTATGTGGTGCTGGTCTTTGGTATCCTGCTGCCAAAGCGTCTTGCGGCAAAACGGGGGCAGAAGCTGGCATTTCGGATGAGCGAGCTTCTGGAAGTGTTCTGGATCGTTTTTTCGCCGTTTACGGCTCTTTTAAATGCGACTACAAATCTTCTGTTACGTCTTTTCGGGATCGATCCAAATGCGGAGGCGGTGGAAGTCAGCGAGGAAGAGATACGGAAAATGGCAGATGCCGGAAGCAAAAAAGGTGTGATCGATTTGGAGGAAAATGAGATCATCCAAAATCTGTTTGAATTTGATGACATGGCAGTGGATGAGTTTGCCACGCATCGGACAGACATCACGCTTCTGTGGACGGATGAGACGCTGCAACAGTGGGAGGAGACCATTCACGACAGCCGCCACACCGTTTATCCGGTCTGCGAAGAGACGGTTGATCATGTGGTCGGCGTATTGAATATCAAGGATTTCTTCCGGTTCCGCGGGCGGACAAAGGATTTCATTATGAAGCATGCCGTGAAACCGGCTCAGTTTATCCCGAAATCGGTAAAAGCAGATGTTCTGTTTCGGCGGATGAAAGTCTCACATAACCATTTTGCGGTGGTTCTGGATGAGTATGGCGGCATGGTAGGTATTGTCACGATGAACGATCTGTTAGAGCAGCTGGTCGGGGATCTGGAAGATGATTTGGCAGAGCTTGCCGAAGAGCCGAAAATCTCCCGGATTTCAAAGGATACCTGGAAGATTGACGGCGGTGTAGATCTGGAAGATGCTGCGGAGGCACTGGAAGTGGAACTTCCGGTGGAGGATTATGATACCTTTGGCGGTTTTGTCTTTGGCATATACGGAACGATCCCATCCGATGGAACACAGTTTGAGGTCGATGCATGCGGACTGCATATCAAGATTCTTTCCATTAAAGAACATCGTCTGGAGTCGGCGGTCGTCTGTAAAACGACAGGTTCAGAAAATGCGGCAGAACAAGAAAGAAGTGAAAAAAATGAAGATAAGTGAAGCGGATCTGTTTGAAAAGATCGAAGCATTTCTTGCAGATTATCCAATTTGTCAGTATGGATTTCTGAAAAGTGAGGATATTCTGTTTTCAGATAAAGTGCGGTATATCTGCGAAAAGGAGTGTCCAAGGTATGGAAAGTCCTGGTCCTGCCCGCCGGCTGTGGGAGAGGTTGCGGACTGTAAAAAACACTGCATTTCTTATCAGTATGCACTGGTGTTTACGACGCTCTCGGAAGTGGAAGATATTGACGATATGGAAGAGACGCTTGCAACCAGGCCGGAGCATGAAGAGGTTGTCCACGCGATCTGTCAGGAACTGGAGCAGTTATCCGAAGCATACTTTGCTCTTTCTTCCGAATCCTGTGCAATCTGCAGCCAGTGTGCATACCCTGAAAGTTGCCGCCATCCGGAACATATGATCCCATGTATTGAGAGTCAGGGGATTTTAGTGACGGATGCGGCAGAAAAATGCGGCATCGAATATTTTTATGACCGTCATACCGTTACCTGGTACGGCATTATTTTTTTTCATCATGATCAAAAGAGCTGCTGATTTCCAAAAAGGATCGTAAAACAGATCAGCAGGAGAAACTAAGAAAGCAAAGGGCAGGTATTTTTTGGAAACGCATCACATAAACTGCATAATAAAAGGTGATGACAGCGGTATGAGTTCGAAAAAGAAAGCGATCCGGCAGCGTATTTTAGAATCTGCCCAGATACCGGAGGATCTCTCCAGAGGAGCCGTTCTTCTTCAGATAACCGGAAGAGAAGAGGTATACATAGAGAATTTCAGGGGGATTTTAGAATATACAGACTGCGGTATTTTGATCCTCGGGAAGCAGGGAAGGATTTTGATCGAAGGCAGATACCTTCAGATTCCGTTTTATACCTCAGAAGAGATGAAAATTACCGGACAGATCGACCAGATCCGCTATTTATAAGGAGGCAAAAGCTTGGTTTTGAAGCTTCTTTTATACCGAAAAGGGATGCTGAGGATAAGCGTAACAGGTGAAAGTTATGACCGCTTTTTAAATCTCTGTGCAAATCATGGAATTGCACTGTGGAATCTGGAGTATCATGGAAATGCCTATGAGATGGATATTTCGGTTCAGGGATTTCGCATGCTGCGTCCGCTTGTGAAAAAAAGCAGAACCAGAGTGAGGATCATACGGCGGCAGGGACTGCCGTTTTTTTTATATCGCTGCCGGAAGAAAAAGATGCTGTTTGCCGGACTGCTGTGCGGTATCCTGCTTCTGTATTTCATGTCCTGCTTTTTGTGGCGGATCGATATTGAGGGAAATCAGCAGATTACAAGAGGACAGATCTGTCGCTATCTGGAAACCGTGCATATTGAAAACGGCACTCGTATTTCCGTGATCGACTGCAAAGAACTGGCGGCGATGCTGCGAAAACAGTTTGATGCTTTTACCTGGGTTTCCGTAAAACAGGAAGGAACCAGACTGCTGATCCAGGTAAAAGAGAGCACAGATCCTGAGGCAAATGTGGAAAATAATGAAAAAAAAGAAACAGAAGGAACAAATCCTGCAAATCTGCCCACGGATCTGATCGCAGATAAAAACGGTGTCATAACATCCATGATCACAAGAAAAGGAGTACCAATGGTGTCAGTCGGTGACACGGTGAAAAAGGGTGACTTGCTTGTGAAAGGAGAGCTGGAGATCCTGGATGACTCCGGGGAAGTATCCGGTTATCAGTACTGTGCTTCGGATGCAGATATTTTTCTTAAAACTTCTTATGAATATCGGGAAAAGATACGATTAAAGAGAAAAGAGAAGCATTACAGCGGAAAAGAGAAACAAAAGATCGGACTTCGAGTCGGAAAATGGCAGATGTATCTGCCGGGTGCCGGCAAAAAAATGCAGACGTTTGATACGGTGACAGAGATGCATCCACTATGCATTTTTCAGAATTTTTATCTTCCGGTTTCTTTTGAAAAGCAGCAGTTTTTCGAGTATACATACGAAACGGTGACATTGACAGAAGAAGAAGCATCTGCCATGGCTGAAAAAGATCTGTATGATTTTCTGAATAAAATTCAGGAAAAAGGGGTTCAAATATTTGAAAATAATGTTAAAATAGAATTTGATACAAACTATTGCATCGCAAAAGGGTCTGTTATTTTGATAGAGAAGGCCGGAAAAAGTGTAGAAAGGATAACAACGGAATGAGTATTGTAGAAGCAAGTATTTCTGTTCCGGCGGAGCATGAAACAAATGTTTTCGGACAATTTGACCAGCATATAAAAAAGATGGAGCGGGCACTGAATATCACCGTTGTGAACCGTGATGGCGTTTTAAAGATCATCGGCGGGGAGACGGCAGTGAACAAAGCCAGGAAGATTTTTGAACAGCTGATCGAACTGTCAAAGCATGGAAATATTATTCAGGAACAGAATGTTGACTATGCGATCGCACTTTCTTATGAGGATAAAGAAGAAGCACTTTCTGCGATCGACCAGGATACGATCTGCCATACGATCAACGGAAAGCCGATTAAACCAAAGACGCTTGGACAGAAGCAGTATGTTGATGCAATCCGCAAAAAGATGATTGTTTTCGGGATCGGTCCTGCCGGAACCGGAAAGACTTATCTGGCCATGGCGATGGCGATCCAGGCATTTAAAAACGATGAGGTCGGCAGGATCATTCTGACCAGGCCCGCGATCGAGGCAGGAGAAAAGCTTGGATTTCTGCCGGGGGATCTGCAAAGCAAGATTGATCCGTATCTGCGTCCGCTCTATGATGCACTGTATCAGATCATGGGACCGGAAAGTTTTGCCAAAAACATGGAAAAAGGATTGATTGAAGTAGCACCGCTTGCCTATATGCGGGGAAGGACTCTGGACAATGCCTTTATCATTCTGGATGAGGCACAGAATACGACGCCGGCACAGATGAAAATGTTCTTAACAAGAATCGGTTTTGGCTCAAAAGTTATCATCACTGGTGACAAAACGCAGAAAGACCTTCCATCCAGTGCCGCTTCCGGACTGGATGTAGCCATGAAAGTCCTGAAAAAAGTAGATGGGATTTCGTTCTGTGAACTGACCAGCAAAGACGTTGTACGTCATCCGCTGGTGCAGAAGATTGTGCAGGCCTATGAGGAATACGAAAAGAAAGCTGTACAGAAAAAGACAGACAGAACGGTGAAGAGCAAAACGAAGACTTCGACGGGTACAACAAGGAGAAAATCATGACACTGAATTTTGAGAGCGAGTACGAAAAAGAGCTGCCGTTTGATGCCAGGGAAGTGGCGGAAAAGGTATTTACATTTACAATGGATTATCTTGGCTGTCCTTATGAGGCAGAAGTAAGCCTTCTGCTGACCGATGATGAGACCATCCACCAGATCAACAAAGAACAACGTGATATTGACCGTGCCACTGATGTGCTGTCTTTTCCGATGACAGACTATGTCACAGAAGGTGATTTTGCATTTCTGGAGGAGGAAGGGGCAGACTGTTTTCATCCGGAAACGGGAGAACTACTGCTTGGCGATATCGTGATATCCGGTGACAAGGTGTTGCAGCAGGCAGAAAGCTACGGCCATTCTCCGCTTAGGGAGTATGCTTTTTTGATTGTACACAGTCTTCTGCATCTGGTCGGATACGATCATATGGAAGAGCAGGAAGCAAAACGTATGGAAAAGAAACAGGCAGATGTCCTGGAATCCATGGGAATTACAAGATAGGGGGAAGAAAGAATGAAAAAGAAATTAGCAGTTCTGGCGGCTGTACTGATGGCAAGTGCCGTACTTGGAGGCTGTGCACAGAAAGCACCGGAAACCGAGACACAGACACAGACGCAGACGGAAACGCAGACTGAAACGGAAACCGAAACGGTTGCAACCGAAGCGGGAACGTTTGATCAGGGAGAGGCACTGCCGAAAGGAAAAGTACGCAGCTACCTGACCGGAAAGATCGTTGATAAAAAGATCGGTCGGAAAAGACCGTATGCGATCATGCTCAATAACATTTACGGTGCCATTCCGCAGGCCGGTATCGAACGTGCCGATGTGGTATACGAAGCTCCGGTAGAAGGTGCGATCACAAGACTGATGGGTATTTTTGAAGACTACGACGGGATGGAGAAGATTGGTTCTGTTCGAAGCTGTCGTGAGTATTATGTGCATTTTGCAAAAGAATTTGATGCATTGTATGTACATTATGGACAGGCTGTTTATGCGTGTGAAATTCTGAACAGCAACATTGACAACATCAGCGGACTTTCTTCTCAGGAGGGATTTGGACAGCTTTATGGATATGCCGGAGAAGAGACGTTTTACCGCACGGATGACAGACCGTCTCCGCACAACTGTTATACCAGTGCCGACCGTCTGATCGAAGCGACAAAAAAACTGTGTTACAGCCGAGAGTATGATAAGGATTACGATGGTCATTATCAGTTTGCGGGCGACGATCAGACCGTCACCTTTACAGATCCGGCAACCCATATTGAACCGGGATATGAAGTAAATGAACCGTGGTTTGACTATAATGCAGATGAAGGTGTATACTATCGTTATCAGTATGGCGACGCACAGATCGATCAGCTGACCGGAGATCAGCTGAAATACGATAATGTCATTTTCCAGCTTTGCGAATGTTATCCGCTGGATGATCACGGATACCTTGCCATTGAGGCAGAAAAAGGTGGTACCGCGTATGTCTTCACAAAGGGAACTTACGAAAAATGTACCTGGACCAAGGATGATATTGAGAGTCCGGCACGTTATTTTGATGAAGATGGAAATGAGATTACCATCAATCAGGGAAAGACCTGGGTATGTGTTGTTTATGATACAAAAGAAGACCAGATCGTGATCGAATAAAAAAATACAGAAAATATACCCCGTCGCAGGTGCGTCTGCCTGGTTCGCTGCCCGCGGGAACAAAGAGGTATGATAAAATATGAGTAAAAAGAGTTCAAGCAAAACAAATTTTCTGGCACAGGGGACGATTCTTGTAATCGCCTCCTTTGTCGCAAAAGCAATCGGTATGATCTACCGTATTCCGCTCACTCACATTTTGGGGGATGACGGAAACGGTTATTATTCTACCGCAAATGAGATTTATACTATTATCCTGATGATTTCTTCTTTCAGCCTTCCGCTTGCTGTATCCAGGCTGGTAGCAGAGCGGGAGTATGCAGGAGAAGTGAAAAATTCCTACAAGGTTCTGATCTGTTCCCTGCGTTTTGCGGCCGTGACAGGCGGTATTCTTTCCATTCTGACTTTCCTGCTTGGCGGTGTGATCACCAAGTATGTGATGGGGGTGGAGCTTGCAAGCTATGCACTTCGTGTCCTTGCACCGGCGATCTTTCTTTTTGCACTGACCGGTGTACTGCGTGGATTCTTCCAGGGACACGGTACGATGGTCCCGACAGCGGTGTCGCAGATCATTGAGCAGATCATCAATGCCATCGTTTCGGTAGCCGGTGCTTATGTGATGCTGCAGTACGGCCTGAAGCTTGGTGAGAAAAAAGGCGATGCGGAGCTTGGAACCGCACTTGCAGCAGCAGGAGGTACATTTGGAACGGTCGCCAGCGTCGGTGTGGCACTGCTGTTTATGATAGTGATCTATCTTGGCTATCGTAACGGTTTCAAACGCCGCATGAAAAAGGACAAAACAAGAAGAAGAGAATCTGACCGTGCCATTTACCGTGCGATTACTTACACTATTCTTCCAATCGTGCTCAGTACGCTGGTATATAATATCAGCACGATCATCGACCAGGGCGTGTTCAACCACATTCTGGCAGGCATGGGATTTACCCAGAAACAGTATGCAACCGTCTGGGGCATCTACAGCGGTAAATTCCGCGTGTTGATGAACGTCCCGCTGTCGATCGCATCCTGTCTGGCACCTTCGGTTGTACCGGCTCTGACAGAGGCGATGGCGAACAATGATTTACGGGAAGCCGGACTTCGGACCCGCGATACGATCCGCTATACCATGGTATTTACAATCCCGTGTGCAGTCGGTATGGCGGCACTGGCAAGACCAATCATGATGATGCTCTACGGAAACAACGACAGTCTGGCCCTTGCGGCAGGCATTATGCAAAGCGGAGCACTTCTGACCGTCCTTCTGGCACTGTCTACGCTTACCACCGGTATTTTACAGGGACTTGGTGAGATGCAGGCACCGCTTGTGCATGCAGCGACAGCCGTGGCGATCCATCTTGGATTTTTAGTTCTGTTTGTTGTAAAGTTTAAATGGAACATTTATGGAGTAGTCTATGCAAACATTATTTTCGGACTGATCATCTGTCTGCTCAATGCACGTTCCATCCGCAAAAAACTGCACTATCGCCAGGAGATTAAAAAGACCTTCCTGGTTCCGGTGATCGCGGCCGGTGTGATGGGCATTGCCGCATATCTGGTACACAGAGTGTTCAATCTGTTTGCCGGAAATACGATCTCAACGATCCTGGCGGTATGCGTGGGAGCTGTTGTCTATGGTATCTGTCTTGTAAAACTTGGCGGTATCCTGGAGCGTGAGATCCGCAGACTTCCAAAAGGTGATCTGCTGGCAGATCTTCTGATTCGGCTGAATATACTGTAATAGCAGTCATGTGTAAAAACAGGCCGTGAGCTTTGATGTTCACGACCTGTTTTCTAACTGCTGTAATTTTCCAGAAAATCATAAAGTTCTTTTTCGGTCCGGATATATTTTCCGTTTCTAATTTCTGTTTTCAGAGCGTCCGGCAGGCTGCTTAAGCGGATGCTGGTGTTTTCGTACAACGTTTCTTTATCATCCAGATAAATTGAGACGAAGCCCTGTTCTTCTGTAAGATAATATTGATATACCGGATGCGGATTCCCGGCATTTGCCGGAGCAGAGCGTATGGTTTCACTTTCATGATCGGCAGATTCTTCGGCGGAAGGCGGATTTCCGGTGATATAGTGATAGCTTAAATTGTAGGCGGTGCAAATCAGAAGAAGTAAGAGAAATGCTGCCGCAAAATAAATAGGCCAATGTTTCATGATCTTTTTCATCTCCTTTTTTTCAGTATTTCCGCTTTTTCCTGTTTTATCCGGGCAATTGACCTCTGGACGTACCTGACAAAATGGTGTAAGATAGCATGGAAAATGATCTGCAGACGAGCAGCAGATGGATGATACTTCAGGAGGAAAACATGAACAGCAGTATCAGAGAAATATTAAAAGATAAAAAGCGAATTGTGATAAAGATTGGTTCTTCGTCCCTGACTCACCCGGAGACAGGGGCGTTGAACCTTACGAAACTGGAAGTTCTGGTGCGTGAGATCAGTGATCTCCATAATATGGGCAAAGATGTGATTGTGGTATCATCGGGGGCGATTGCGGTCGGAAGAAGAGCTGCAGGTCTCGGACACCGACCAAGTGAAACAAAAGAAAAACAGGCATGTGCTGCAATCGGACAGGCCAGACTGATGATGATCTATCAGAAGCTTTTTTCGGAGTACAATCAGCTGGCAGCACAGATCCTGATGACCAAACGTACCGTTATGGACAATCTGAGTCGTTTTAATGCACTGAATACCTTTCAGGAACTGTTAAAATTAGGGGCGATTCCGATTGTAAATGAAAACGATACGGTTTCCACGTATGAGATGCAGTTTGGTGATAATGATACGCTTTCTGCGATCGTAGCGGCATTGATCGATGCAGATCTGCTGCTCCTGCTGTCGGATATTGACGGTCTGTTTACGGATGATCCGAACAGCAATCCAAATGCGGAATTAATCCATGTAGTAGAAAAACTGGATGACCATTTGCTGAAAATGGGAAAGAGCACATCTACAAGCGATGTCGGCACCGGCGGTATGGCATCGAAATTGACAGCGGCAAAGCTCGCTTCCGCAGCAGGCACGGATATGGTCATTGCAAATGGAGAAGATTTCCGAAATATCCATCGTGTGATCGAAGGACAGGACTGCGGTACCCTTTTTCTTTCTCACAAAAAAGATGAGTTTTATCTGATGGATTATCTGGAAAAAATGTTATAATGCCGGGAATGTGCAAGTTGACTCTGGCATCATAGTTGGGGACTTTTGACACCCACATCATAAAATAAGGAGAAATATAGTATGATAACGGATGAAAAATTAGCAAGAATCAATGAACTTGCCAGAAAAGCAAAAGCAGAAGGACTGACAAGTGCCGAGACAAAAGAACGCGATGTGCTGAGAAGAGAATATATTGAAGCAGTCCGGGCAAACCTTCGCGGACAGCTGAACAATATCAATATTCAGGAACTGGATGGAAGCATTACAAATCTTGGTGAAAAATATGGAAAAAAAGGACATTAGAAAACAGGTTTTTGCACAGCGGGCAAAAACAAGTGAAGCATTTGTGCAGCAGCAGAGTTCTCTGATTGCCGGGAAGATTTTTGCACTGCCGCAGTTTCAGGATGCTTCCTGTATTTATGTGTATATGGATTACAACAAAGAAGCATCAACCAGACCGATCATTGAAGAAGCATGGAGACTTGGGAAAAAAGTGGCAGCACCAAAAGTTTTCGGTGAGGATATGCGATATTTTTACATTCATTCTTATGATGATGTGACTCCGGGATATTTTAATATACCGGAACCGGATGAGACGAGAAATCTGAAAGAAGCGGCAGATGAGACGGCACTGCTTCTGGTGCCGGGTGTGGCATTTGATAAAGATCGCCACCGCTGCGGATATGGAAAAGGATTTTATGACCGCTATTTAAGCAGACATACACAGCATGCTACCGTTGCCATGGCACTGGATTTTCAGATCGTAGAAACGGTTCCGTCAGATGTGTATGATATCTGCCCGCAGATGCTGATCACACCAACGATGATTTATGGAAAATAAAAAGGAGGATTTGTCAATGAAGCGAACACTGGACGAGATTGGAATGTATGCGATGGCTGCGAAGCCGCATATGCAGTTGCTTGGGACAACAAAAAAGAATCAGGCACTGGAAGCAGTTGCAAATGCATTGAATGAGAAAGCAGATTATCTGATCGCAGAAAATGAAAAAGATATGCAGGCCGGAAAAGAAGCCGGGATGCATCAGGGACTTCTGGACCGTCTTCTGCTGACCAAAGACCGCATTGCCCAGATGGCAGAAGGACTGGTACAGATCGCAGGGCTGGAAGACCCGATCGGGGAAGTGCTTTCTATGAAAAAACGCCCGAACGGACTGCTGATCGGTCAGAAACGTGTTCCGCTTGGCGTGGTTGGCATTATTTACGAATCCAGACCGAATGTGACGGCAGATGCCTTCGGACTCTGCTTTAAAACAGGAAATGTGGTCGTGTTGAAAGGCGGAAGCGATGCGATGCATTCCAACATTGCCATTGTAAAAGTGATCCGTGAAGCTTTAAGAGCGTGCAAAGTGGATGAGGATGCGATCCAGCTGATCGAGGATACCGACCGTGCCGTCACAACGGCATTGATGAAGCGGAAAGATTTTCTGGATGTTCTGATCCCAAGAGGCGGTGCGGGACTGATCCGTGCTGTTGTGGAGAACAGTACCGTTCCGGTGATCGAGACCGGAACAGGGAACTGCCATATTTATGTCGATGAAAGTGCAGATCTTGACATGGCCGTCAATATCATTTTCAATGCAAAGACACAGCGGATCGGGGTCTGCAATGCCTGTGAATCACTGGTGGTACATGAAAAAGTGGAAAAAGCACTGATGCCGCTGTTAAAGGCAAAACTGGATGAAAAATCAGTTGAGATCCGTGGCGATGAACAGGTACAGGAAAGCGTTTCCGGCATCGTTCCGGCTGTGGAGAGTGACTGGGGAAAAGAATATCTTGATTATATCCTCTCCGTTAAGACCGTTTCTTCCATCGACGAAGCAATCGCACATATCAACCGCTATAACACCGGACATTCCGAGGCGATCATCACAAGAGATTATGCAAATGCTCAGAAATTTCTTGAAGAAGTGGATGCAGCAGCTGTCTATGTCAATGCCTCCACAAGATTTACCGATGGCTTTGAATTTGGCTTTGGGGCTGAGATCGGGATCAGTACACAGAAACTCCATGCAAGAGGACCGATGGGGCTTACGGCACTGACGACCACGAAGTACATTATCTATGGAAACGGTCAGGTGCGTTAAAAGATAACGGGAATAGATAATGCCAATACCTGGAAGCAAGAGCGGAGGAATAGAAAGATATGTTAGGAAAATTAGGTATATTTTTCCTTGCCATTGGATTGGCAAAAATCGCATGGTATCTTATCTGGAAAGACAGAAAATATACTAGACAGTAATCGGATAAAAGTAAAGCATGATATAACAAACGGGCATCTGTTTAACAGATGTTCGTTTGTTATACGCTGAGAAAATTTAACGGAAAAAGCAGTTGAATTGACGGGAGATATTTTTAAGAAATTAAAATGTTTGCATTGGAGTAGATGAGATGATCAGGTATATGATTTGTAATATGGATCTTGATATTGATATTGGAAGATTGGTTCTGGCAGCAGCAATCATTTTTCTGCCGATGTACTTCTTTCAGAAGCTGGCAGACTGGAGCACGGCAAATCAGAAGAGTATAGCAGACCTTTCCGTTGCTTTTTGCAATATCGTATGTTATATTAGAAAAAGTTATTGCAATTATAGAAGGGAAGAAAATTAGTGACAAACAACGAAGAATTCGAAAAGATATTAGAGAACATTGACGAGAATGGTCCGGAGCCACAGGAAGAACCGCAGAGACAGTATTATTTTATGAAAAAAGCCCGTGCCATCCTGAAACAGAAAGCAGAAGAACTGGGACGTCCGCTGACTGCGTGCACGGTGACCTTTGGCTGTCAGATGAATGCGAGGGACAGTGAAAAGCTGATCGGTATTCTGGAGAAGATCGGTTATGTAATGACAGAAGACGAACATGCAGATTTTGTGATCTACAATACCTGTACGGTCCGTGAGAATGCAAATCAGCGAGTTTACGGACGACTCGGAGCTTTAAACAGCATGAAAAAGAAAAATCCGCATATGCTGATCGGTCTGTGCGGCTGTATGATGCAGGAGCCGGAAGTTGTAGAAAAACTGAAAAAGAGCTACCGTTTCGTGGATCTGATTTTTGGAACACACAATATTTTTAAGTTTGCAGAGCTGATCTACACCAGACTGATCTCTGAACGTATGGTGATCGATATCTGGAAAGATACCACGCAGATTGTAGAGGAGCTTCCGGTGGAGCGAAAATATCCGTTCAAATCCGGTGTCAATATTATGTTTGGCTGCAACAATTTCTGCAGTTACTGTATCGTTCCATATGTCAGAGGACGTGAGAGAAGCCGTGAGCCGAAGGATATCATTCGTGAGATTAAAAAACTGGTTGCAGATGGCGTTGTGGAAGTGATGCTTCTTGGACAGAATGTCAATTCTTACGGCAAAAATCTGGAGCAGCCGATGACTTTTGCAGCTCTTTTAAGAGAAGCAGAAAAGGTAGAAGGCCTGAAGCGGATCCGTTTTATGACCTCTCATCCAAAGGATCTGTCGGATGAACTGATTGAGGTTATGAAAGAATCAAAGAAAATCTGTCCGCATTTTCATCTGCCGCTGCAGTCCGGCAGCAGTGCTATTTTAAAGAAAATGAACCGCCATTATACAAAAGAACGTTATCTGGAACTGGTTCGAAAACTTCGGGCGGCACTTCCGGATATTTCTCTGACAACGGATATTATTGTCGGCTTTCCGGGTGAAACAGAAGAAGATTTTATGGAGACGATGGAAGTGGTAAAAGAAGTGCAGTATGACAGTGCGTTTACCTTTATCTATTCCAAGCGTACCGGAACCCCGGCAGCTGTTATGGAAAATCAGATCCCGGATGATGTAGTGAAAGACCGTTTTGACCGTCTGCTTGCAGAAGTACAGGAAATTTCGAGAGAACGCTGTGCAAGATTTGAAGGACAGACGATGGATGTTCTGGTGGAAGATGTCAATGACCATGATCCGTCCCTTGTCACCGGAAGACTGACTAACAACCTGCTGGTACATTTTAAGGGTACAGAAGACTTGATCGGAAAAATCGTCGATGTGCATCTGGATGAGTGCCGCGGATTTTATTATATGGGAACGATGATTTCAAAATAAAGCCAAAAGAAACAAATCGAAGAAAACAGGCGTATTTTGCTTTTTCAGTCAGAAAAGGCGGGGTACGTCTGTATTCATGAACATAAGGAGAGGTTTATGCAGCAGGAGACACCAAAGCCGCACAAACGGCGTGTAAGATATAAAGGAAAATATCCGAAAAAATTTGAAGAAAAGTACAAAGAGCTGAATCCGGAAAAATATCAGGATACGGTTGAACATGTGATCCGAAAAGGGAATACACCGGCAGGTATGCACATTTCCATTATGGTGAAGGAAATCCTGGATTTTCTGAAAATCCAGCCGGGAGAAACCGGATTTGATGCCACGCTTGGATACGGCGGCCATACAAAGGCAATGATGGAATGTCTTCATGGAGAAGGCCATATGTATGCTACGGATGTGGATCCGGAAGAGTCGGCAAAGACAAAAAAGCGTCTGGAAGAACAGGGATTTGGGGAAAGGATTCTGACCATAAAGCTTCAGAATTTCTGTACGATCGATGAGATTGCAAAAGAAGCGGAAGGATTTGATTTTATTTTGGCGGATCTTGGTGTATCTTCCATGCAGATCGACAATCCGAAACGGGGATTTTCTTTCCGTGCGGACGGACCTTTGGATCTTAGACTGAATCAGCAAAAAGGAATCAGTGCGGCAGAAAGACTGGATCAGATCAGCAGAGAGGAACTTGCCGGGATGTTATATGAAAATTCAGATGAACCGTACTGCGAAGAGATCGCAAAAGCGATCACAGATGAGATCCGCAAAGGGAATCGCATCGATAGCACAACAAAACTGCGGACTGTTATCGAAAATACGCTGGATTTTCTTCCGGAAAAAGAGAAAAAAGATACGATCCGAAAGACCTGCCAGCGTGTGTTCCAGGCACTTCGCATTGATGTCAACCAGGAATTTGAAGTTCTGTATGAATTTATGGAAAAACTGCCGGATGCCTTAAAGCCGGGCGGACGTGTGGCAATCCTGACGTTCCATTCCGGGGAGGACAAACTGGTCAAAAAAGCACTGAAGGCCGGATACAAAGCAGGTATTTATTCGGACTATGCCAAAGATGTGATACGTCCGTCCATGCAGGAGTGTGCACAGAATGGCAGAGCCAGGTCAACGAAAATGCGTTGGGCGGTAAAAGCAGAGTAAGAACAGAGGTACAAGCATGTTTTGTGCAGAACAGGCACAAACAATAGAAATGAGATGAAAGAGGTTTGACCGTTGAGTACAACAGCAAAAAATAATAAAAAAAATTCCGTAACGCCGATGATGGCAAAATATCTGGAGACAAAGGAACAGTACAAGGACTGTATTCTTTTTTATCGCCTGGGTGATTTCTATGAAATGTTTTTTGACGATGCCCTGACGGCATCCAAAGCACTGGAGATCACACTGACAGGAAAAGACTGCGGACTTGAAGAGCGTGCTCCGATGTGCGGCATTCCTTATCATGCTGCAGATACATATCTGAACCGTCTGGTGGCAAAAGGATATAAGGTTGCAATCTGTGAACAGGTAGAAGATCCAAAGCAGGCGAAGGGACTGGTTAAGCGGGAAGTTATCCGCATTGTCACGCCGGGAACGAATCTGGATACTAACGCCATGGATGAGACAAAGCACAATTATCTGATGGCGATTGTGTGCATGGCGGATCGTTTTGGCGTCTCCATTGCCGATATTTCCACCGGTGATTATCTGGTGACGGAAGTGGATGGATGCAGAAAACTATTAGATGAGATCACAAAGTTTGCACCGACCGAGATCATCTGCAACGATTCCTTTTTTGTCAGCGGTGTGGATGTAGAAGATCTGAAAAACCGTCTTGGAATTGCCGTCAATGCCCTGGAAAACTGGTATTTTGGTGATGAACGCTGTAAGAAGACACTGCTGGACCACTTTCATGTCTCCAGCCTGGCAGGACTCGGACTTGGTGAGCTGAACTGCGGGATCATCGCAGCCGGTGCACTGCTTCAGTATCTGATGGAAACACAGAAAACAGCGATCGCAAACCTGACTTCGTTAAATACTTATTTTGCCGGAAAATACATGGTGATCGACAGCTCGACCAGAAGAAATCTGGAGCTTTGCGAAACTTTACGTGAAAAGCAGAAAAGAGGTTCCCTTCTGTGGGTTCTCGATAAGACAAAGACTGCGATGGGGGCAAGACTTCTGCGTTCCTTTATTGAGCAGCCGCTGATCGACAAGGAAGAAATATCAAACAGACTGGAAGCCGTCGGAGAATTAAAAGACAATGCGATCTGCAGGGAAGAACTGCGAGAATATCTTTCTCCGGTCTATGATCTCGAGCGTCTGATCAGTAAGATCAGCTACAAGACTGCAAATCCAAGAGATCTGATCGCATTCGGCACATCTCTGTCCATGCTGCCGCATATCAAATACATTTTATCTACGATGAAATCTCCGCTTCTTGTGGAAGTATGTGAGCAGATGGATGAACTTCAGGATGTGTGTGATCTGATCGACCGGGCAATTATGGAGGAGCCGCCGATCCAGATTAAAGACGGCGGTATCATCAAAGAAGGCTATAACGAAGAAATCGACCGTCTGCGTGCCGCAAAGACAGAAGGCAAGACCTGGCTGGCACAGCTGGAAGCCAAAGAACGTGAAAATACCGGCATCAAAAACCTGAAGATTAAATACAACAAGGTGTTTGGCTATTATCTGGAAGTGACAAACTCTTTTAAAGATATGGTTCCGGATTACTATACAAGAAAACAGACACTCACAAATGCTGAACGTTATATCACGCCGGAATTAAAAGAGCTGGAGGACATCATTCTCGGAGCGGAGGACAAGCTCTTTTCTTTGGAATACAATCTGTTTTCCGATGTAAGGGAACAGATCGCAAAAGAGGTAGAACGCATTCAGAAGACCGCAAAAGCAGTAGCGGCGATCGATGTCTTCGCTTCTTTGGCACTGGTTGCAGAACGTAATAACTATGTCTGCCCGAAAATGAATGAAAAAGGCGTGATCGATATCAAGAACGGCCGTCATCCGGTAGTTGAACAGATGATCGAAAACGATATGTTCATTGCAAACGATACTTACCTTGACAACAGCAAAAATCGTATTTCCATCATTACCGGTCCAAACATGGCAGGTAAATCAACATACATGCGTCAGAGTGCCCTGATTGTTTTGATGGCTCAGATCGGTAGCTTTGTTCCGGCATCTTCTGCGAAGATCGGCATTGTGGACCGTATTTTTACAAGGGTCGGAGCTTCCGATGACCTGGCAAGCGGACAAAGCACTTTTATGGTGGAAATGACAGAGGTTGCCAATATTCTTCGAAATGCAACTTCGAACAGTCTTCTGATTCTGGATGAGATCGGACGCGGAACGAGCACTTTTGACGGGCTTTCGATTGCATGGGCGGTGGTTGAGCATATCGCAAATACAAGACTTCTCGGGGCAAAAACGCTTTTCGCAACGCATTACCATGAACTGACCGAATTGCAGGGCAAATTATCGGGTGTGAATAATTACTGCATTGCTGTAAAAGAAAAGGGCGATGACATTGTATTTCTTCGAAAGATTGTAAAAGGCGGTGCGGATAAGAGTTATGGTATCCAGGTCGCAAAACTTGCCGGTGTTCCGGATTCCGTGATCGAACGTGCCAAAGAGCTGGTAGAAGAATTAAGTGATGCGGATATCACAGAGCGTGCAAAAGAGATTGAGGCAGCAGGCAGTGCACCGCAGGCAAAAACAGCGACAAAAGTCCGCAACCGTCCCAAAACCTACGATCAGGTTGATATGGGGCAGATGGCACTGTTTGACACTGCAAAAGATGAGGATATTTTAAAAGAATTAAGTGAGATGGAGATTGCTTCCATGACACCGCTGGAAGCATTAAATACATTGAACCGTCTGCAGAGCAAACTAAAAAACCGTTGGAGTGTAACAGGCGTACAGGGATGATAGTATGAAGAATATTGCAGTATTAGATGAAAGTACCATTGATAAAATTGCAGCAGGAGAGGTAATCGAGCGACCTTCTTCTGTGGTCAAAGAGCTGGTAGAAAATGCCATCGATGCCGGAGCGACTGCTGTGACGGCTGAAATCAAAGACGGCGGGATCTCACTGATCCGGATCACCGATAACGGCGAGGGAATTGCAAAGGATCAGATTGCGACAGCTTTTCTGCGTCATGCGACCAGCAAGATCACGAAAGTGGAGGATCTGCTTTCTGTATCTTCGCTTGGATTTCGCGGTGAGGCGTTATCGAGCATTGCCGCAGTCTGCCAGGTGGAAGTGATCACCAAGACGGCCGGCACACTGCTCGGGACCAGATACCGCATTGAGGGCGGACAGGAGATTTTAACAGAAGAGATTGGAGCACCGGATGGAACGACCTTTCTGGTCAATAATATTTTTTATAATACACCGGCAAGAAAAAAGTTTTTAAAATCTGCGATGACAGAGGCTGGATACATCAGCGAACTGATGGAACGCATGGCTCTTTCGCATCCGGAAATCGCGTTCAAATTTATTAATAACCGACAGACCAGGCTGCACACATCAGGCAATCATAACCTGAAGGATATTATTTATGGTATTTATGGAAGGGATATTGCGGCCAATCTGCTTCCGGTAAAAGCAGAAGGAGCATTTGGCAGGCTGGATGGATTTGTCGGAAAGCCGGTGATCTCCAGAGGCAACCGCAATTTTGAAAACTATTTTGTTAATGGAAGATATGTAAAAAGCAAGATCATCACAAAGGCGATCGAGGATGCCTATAAAACATTTATGATGCAGCATAAATATCCGTTCACGGCACTGCACTTTACGATACCGGGGGACCTTCTGGATGTCAACGTTCATCCGACCAAACTGGAACTGCGTTTTTCCAATCAGGAAGAAATCTACCAGATCGTATATGATACTGTACGGCAGGCACTCTCATCCAGAGAACTGATCCCGGATGTTGGTGTGGAGAGGGAGCCGAAAAAGGCAGAACTGCCAAAATATAAGAAGCCGGCACAGGTTCCGGAGCCATTTCAGCTCCCAAAGGCAAAACCACAGTCCTCTTTTACGGCACATGTGATACGGGAGAGTGCACCTTCGTACGGAAATCTGCATACAGCCACATCTGATCCGGCTGTTGTACATGCTTCCAAGCAAATGGCAGTTTCTATGCAGAATCCAGTTTCTACGCAGGATCAGACAAAGGCAGAGCTGCCAAAAACAGAAAAAGTTCCACGTCCGCTTCCGCAGATGTTCCAGAAACAAAATACAGAGCCGGCATCAAAGAGCGTACCAGAAACCGAAAAAGGAGAAGTGTCTGAAACAGCAGAAAAACCAGAGAAACCGTTCGAACAGGAAATCACCAGAGAGATTCAGAAAGCAGAACAGATGGAGCTTTTTGATGATAAGCTTTTATCGCAGCAGAACGTGAAGCAGCATACGGTCATCGGACAAGTGTTCGATACTTACTGGATCGTGCAGTTTCAGGATAAGATGTATCTGATCGACCAGCATGCGGCTCATGAAAAGGTTTTATATGAGCAGACAATGAAACGATTAAAAGATCATACGTTTACGTCGCAGCGGATCAGTCCGCCGGTCATTCTGACGCTGAGTCTCAAAGAGGAGGAAGCTTTAAAAATGCACATGGATGTTTTTGAAAAGCTTGGCTTTGAGATAGAACCGTTCGGAGGCATGGAATATGCCCTCAGTGCAATTCCGGACAATCTGTTCGGCATTACGGAGCGTTCTCTGTTTCTGGAGATTTTAGATGACCTGGTAGACCAGTCGGTCAGGGGCACGCCGCAGAGTGTTTTGGAAAAGGTGGCTTCCATGTCCTGCAAGGCAGCAGTCAAGGGAAATCACCGTATGAGTACAAAAGAAGCACATGCTCTGATTGATGAGCTGCTGACACTGGATAATCCATACAACTGCCCACATGGGCGGCCGACGATCATTTCCATGTCGAAATACGAGCTGGAGAAGAAATTTAAGAGAATTGTATAGAAACGGGGGGAGTTATATTATGACAAAGGAACCACTGATCATTCTGACCGGACCGACGGCGGTCGGGAAAACGGCACTTTCTCTGTCTCTTGCAGAGCGTGTGAACGGGGAGATCATCTCAGCAGATTCCATGCAGGTTTACCGCGGCATGGATATTGGCTCAGCAAAAATCATGCCGGAAGAACAAAAAGGAATTCCGCATCATCTGATCGATGTGTTAGATCCGGATGAGGAATTTCATGTTGTCCGGTTTGTACAGATGGCAAAAGAAGCGATGGAAGATATCCGGAGCAGGGGAAAAGTACCGATCCTCACAGGGGGGACTGGATTTTACATACAGGCCATGCTTTATGATATTGATTTTACGGAAAGCGGAGAGGACGATTCTTACCGAAGAGAGTTGGAGACTTACGCAAAAGAGCAGGGGGCAGAAAAGCTGCATGAGAAATTAAAGGAAGTCGATCCCATTTCCGCCGAGAAGATCCATGCAAATAATGTTAAGCGTGTGATCCGGGCACTGGAATATTATAAACAGACCGGGGAGGCAATTTCCAGGCACAATGAGCAGGAACGGCAGAAGGAATCTCCTTATGCCTTTGCCTATTTTGTATTGAATGACAAACGGGATCGTCTTTACCAGCGTATTGATGCCCGCATTGATGAGATGCTTTTAGAAGGTCTGGTGGCGGAAGTAGAAAAGCTGAAGGAAAAGGGGTGCCACCGCGGTATGGTTTCGATGCAGGGACTTGGCTATAAAGAGATCCTGGAGTATCTGGACGGAGAATGTACCCTTGAGGAAGCAGTTTATAAATTAAAGCGAGATACGAGACATTTTGCCAAGCGTCAGATCACCTGGTTTAAGCGGGAACGCGATGTGATCTGGGTTGACAAAGATGCTTTTGAATATGACGAAGAAAAAATTCTGCAGTATATGCTTGCAGTTTTACAGGAGAGACATGTATGGAATCATTAAAAAATATGTACGAAGAATTTGGCATCTGTGATGCGATTTATGAGTTTGGACAGAAAACGGAGGAAAAATTAAAGGCACGTTTTGATGCGATCGATAAAAATGCAGAGTACAATCAGTTGAAAGTACTGCATGCCATGCAGAAAAACCGTGTCTGTGCAGAACATTTTTCCGGAAGTACCGGATATGGCTACAACGATGACGGAAGGGATACGCTGGAAAAGGTATATGCGGATACATTTCACACGGAAGATGCACTGGTAAGACCGCAGATCACATGCGGAACCCATGCGATCGCTCTGGCATTGTTCTCTAATTTAAGACCGGGAGATGAACTTTTATCGATTGCCGGAAAGCCGTATGATACGCTCGAAGAAGTGATCGGTATCCGCCCGTCGAGAGGCTCTCTTGCCGAATATGGAGTTTCTTACGCACAGGTGGATTTAAAGGAGGATGGTTCTTTTGATTTTGACGGGATCAGAAATGCAATCAATGAACGAACGAAAGTGGTGACGATCCAGCGTTCGAAAGGCTATCAGACCAGACCGACGCTTTCGGTTGCAAAAATCGGGGAGGCGGTTGCTTTTGTAAAAAATATAAGAGAAAATATCATATGTATGGTTGACAACTGTTACGGGGAATTTACGGAGCTGAGTGAGCCAACGGATGTCGGTGTGGATATGATGGCCGGCTCTCTGATAAAGAATCCGGGCGGCGGACTGGCACCGGTCGGCGGTTATATCGTCGGAAAGAAAGAATGTGTGGAGAATGCAGCCTGCCGTCTGACGTCTCCGGGACTTGCCAAAGAGGTCGGAGCCTCCCTTGGTATTTTAAATTCTTTTTATCAGGGATTTTTTCTGGCACCGACCGTTACAGCCGGAGCTTTAAAGGGTGCCATTTTTGCAGCAAACATTTACGAAGCATGTGGATTTCCAGTAGTCCCGAATGGTTCTGAAAGCCGTCATGATATCATTCAGGCTGTGGAGCTTGGAACAGCAGAAGGTGTAATCGCATTTTGCCGCGGTATCCAAGCAGCAGCACCGGTAGACAGCTACGTAACACCGGAGCCGTGGGCAATGCCAGGCTATGACAGCGATGTGATCATGGCAGCGGGAGCTTTTGTTCAGGGATCTTCCATTGAGCTGAGTGCAGACGGACCGATCAAACCGCCGTATGCCGTGTATTTCCAGGGCGGACTTACCTGGCAGCATGCAAAACTTGGCATTTTGATGTCTCTTCAGAAACTTTATGATGCCGATCTGGTGAGACTGCCTCTTTAAAAGGAATATGATGACAGGGAGAAAACAGATGAAACGAATTATAGTTGCAGGCGGAGGGGCAGCAGGATTTATGAGTGCTTTTCATGCAAAACGGCCGGATACAGAAGTGACCGTTCTGGAGGCACAGGAAAAACCGGGGAAAAAGCTTCTGGCAACCGGAAACGGAAAATGCAACCTGACTTATGCATCCAGAGAACCGCTGCTTTCCTATCGGGGAACAGGGCAGGATTTTACAGAAGCTGCCTTGCAAACATTTGATCAGGAACGGACCGTGCAGTTTTTTGAAGAACTTGGTATGTTGATGCATGAAAAAAACGGCGGAGTTTATCCCTATACGGATCAGGCACAGACGGTGCAGATGCTTTTTCTGGATGTATTGCGTGAGCGTGGTGTGAAAATAAAAACACGGGAACGCATTATTGATATTCTGCCACAAAAAAAGGGAGGTTTTTTTGTGAAAACAGAAGGATGGCAATACGAGGCAGATGTCGTGATTCTTGCCTGCGGATCAAAGGCAGCACAGACACTTGGCGGGTGTGAGGACGGCTATCATTTGGCAGAAAAACTTGGCCATCCGGTTACGGAGATCGTTCCGGCACTGGTTCCGTTAAAGACAAAAGAAGCTGCTTTCCATGCACTTGCCGGACTTCGAAGCCCGGCGAAAGTAACGCTTTTTCTTGATGGAAAAAAGGCGGCTGAATCGGAAGGAGAACTGCAGTGGACATCGTATGGAATTTCCGGGATTGTAGTTTTTCAGGTCAGCCGTTTTGCAGCACTTGGGCTTTTAGAAAAGAAAAACGTGCAGATTTCTCTCAATCTGCTTCCACAGGTGAACAGACAGCATCTTCTTGCAATATACCAAAAACAGACAAATAAAAAGGCAGAGCATCTTCTGTCCGGGATCTTTCCACAGAAACTGGCCGCTCTGCTGCTGAAACAGACTGGATATAAAGCAGGTGAAATTTTGCAGGAAGAATCGTTTCTTGAGATTCTTTCTCTGGTATCTAATCTGCGTCTTACAGTAACCGGTACACGTTCATTTGAGTATGCACAGGTCTGTGCCGGTGGTATTGACACTGCTTTTGTAAATGCAAAGACCATGGGATCGAAAAAGGTGCCGGGACTTTATTTTGCCGGGGAGATTCTGGATGTAGATGGTGCCTGCGGCGGCTATAATCTGCAATGGGCCTGGAGCAGCGGTTACCTGGCAGGATATCATGCAGCAAACGATCAGAAAGGACAGGTAGAACAGAATGCTTAGAATTTCACAGATAAAGAGAAATGCGGAAAAAGGAGAACAGGGATTGAAACACGCCGCAGCAAAAGAACTTCGCATCCGGGAGGAAGAAATTCAGAATCTTCGGATCTGCAAACGTTCTCTGGATGCGAGAAAGAAACCGGAACTGTATTATGTCTATACGGTAGATGTGGAAGTAAATGACGAAGAAAAAATACTGCGAAGATGTAAAAGCAACAAAGTTACCAGCGCAAAAGAAGTCATCTACGCCCCAGAGCAGAGCGGCACAATTCCATTCAAACATCGTCCGGTTGTGATTGGCATGGGGCCTGCGGGGCTTTTCTGTGCACTTTCTCTTGCAAGAACCGGTTTTGCACCGATTCTTTTAGAGAGAGGCATGGATGTCGACCGCAGACAGGAGATGGTTGAAACATTCTGGCAAACAGGGCAACTGGATGAACGAAGCAATATCCAGTTCGGAGAAGGCGGAGCCGGCACTTTTTCGGATGGAAAACTGAATACAGCCGTAAAAGATGCCACCGGAAGAAATACGTTTGTATTGAAAACCTTTGTGGAATTCGGTGCACCGGAAGAAATCCTGTGGCTGAACAAACCACACATCGGAACCGATCTTCTCAGGGAGGTCATTAAAAATATCAGAAAAGAGATCCTGCGTCTTGGAGGAGACGTGCGTTTTGAAGCACAGGTCACCGATTTTGAAATCCAGAAAGGACAACTTCGGGCACTGATTATCAATGGAGCAGAACGGCTGGAATGTGAGGCGGCCGTCCTGGCAATCGGTCACAGTGCGAGAGACACGTTTGCACTGCTGAAAAAAAGACAGTTTTCTATGTCACCGAAAGCTTTTGCGGTCGGTGTCCGCATGGAACATCCGCAGCATCTGATCGATCAGTCCCAGTACGGAAAAGAGCGGGGAACGCTTCCGGCAGCAGATTACAAGCTGACCTGTCAGCTTCCGAACGGACGAGGTGTATACTCTTTTTGTATGTGTCCTGGCGGATATGTCGTAAATGCTTCTTCCGAGGAAGGAAAACTTGCCGTTAATGGTATGAGTTATCACAGCCGAAACGGTGACAATGCGAACAGTGCCATTGTTGTTACGGTGACACCGAAAGATTTCCCGGGAGATGATGTGCTTGCCGGCGTAGAATTTCAGAGAAAACTGGAAGCGGCGGCATATGAAGCCGGAGATGGGAAGATCCCTGTGCAGCTGTATCGTGATTTCTGCAAAAAGCAGGTCAGTGAATCACTTGGAGAAACCACTCCTTCCATGAAAGGAGCATGGACATTCGGAAATGTGAGAGACTGTTTTCCAAAAGAGATCGGAGATTCAATCGAGCAGTCGGTCAAAGTCTTTGGAAGAAAGATCAGAGGCTTTGACAGAGGAGACGCGATTTTATCCGCAGTAGAAAGCAGAACATCTTCACCTGTGCGGATCGAGCGGGAAAAAGAGACGCTGGAGAGCAGTATTTCCGGTATTTATCCATGCGGGGAAGGAGCAGGATATGCCGGCGGGATTACTTCCGCAGCCATGGATGGACTGAAGGTTGCGGAAGCTATTTTAAAAAAATTTAAGATTAAATAGTGTGTACACTTCGCACTATTTATGATACAATAGCCTATCGGAAGAAAATGGATACTGCGATACGGGTATCAGGGGGACAAGAGAGCCGGTTGTATTTTATGAAAGAAAACAACTGTAAAATGACAGAACTGCCGGCAGATGAATTGCCATATGAAAAATGCATAAACAAAGGTTCGGAAGTGCTAAGCGATGCAGAGCTTCTCGCCGTTATTTTGCGTACAGGATCAAAGGGGATCAATGCATTGGAACTTTCCAGAAAAATATTGGATGCAGGAGCACCAAGAAATGGACTTCTTGGCCTGTATCATATGACAATTCCACAGTTATGCCAGATACGCGGTATCGGAGAAGTAAAAGCAGTACAGCTCAAATGTATTGCGGAGCTTTCCAGAAGGATTGCCGGTCAATCCGCCTGGAGTGCCCTGAACTTCAAAGATGCTGCCAGCATTGCAGATTATTTTATGGAGGAGATGCGTCATCTGGAGCAGGAGCAGATGATTCTTCTGATGCTTGACACAAAATGCCGTCTTCTTGCGAGGCAATCCATATCCAAGGGCAGTGTAAACTGTTCTGTCATTACGCCGCGTGAGATTTTTTTGCTGGCCCTGCAGCATCATGCGGTTTTTATTATACTTCTGCACAATCATCCAAGTGGAGATCCGACTCCGAGTGAAGAGGACAAAAGCCTTACAAAAAGGATTTCACTTGGCGGTGAGCTGGTTGGGATACGTCTTCTGGATCATATTATTGTGGGAGATCGGTGTTATGCCAGTTTCAGGGAAATGAAAATCCTTTGAGATAAGGAGTTTGAGTACATGTTGTTTCGAAAAAAATGCGGGATAGATCTTGGAAGTGACACGATAAAGATCGCCGATAAAAAAAACAAAAAAGTGGTCTGTGAAAAAAATATGATCGCGGTGCGGGATAAAACCTATGTGATCGCAGTCGGCCAGCGTGCATACGAAATGTACGAAAAGACGCCCCTCTGCGTAACAGCGGACAGTCCGATGGTTGACGGAGCGATCGCAGACGGCGGGAATCTCGGCTTTATTCTGGCACGGTTATTAAAGCGTTTTTCGAGTGTTTTTACAAAAAGGCCGGATATTCTGGTGACGGTTCCGATGGAGCTGTCGGAGATTGAGATGCGTGCTTTTTATAAAGTACTGACTGGACTGAAAGTAAGAAGGATCGCTCTTGTGGAAAAAGGAGTTGCAGATGCGGTCGGCATCGGTATGCCGGTTCTTGCCCAGACGGGAAGTATGGTGGTCAACATCGGAGCTTCCACAACCGGGATTTCTGTGATCTCAGATGGAAAAGTGATCATCGGAAGACAGTATCCGTATGGCGGAAATGCAATGGATCAGGCAGTCATCACGATGGTACGCCGCGAGCATAATCTTGCAATCGGCAAAAAGACGGCAGAGAAGCTCCGTGTTGCTATGGGGTATCTTATGAACGGGGAAGCAAAGAGCAGCGAAGTTTACGGTATCCACACGATCAGCGGAGTCCCAAGTTCTGCCAGGATACCGTCCGAAGATATCAGCAAGGCGATAACCGATACGGCCGATGCGATTGCCGATGCCGTGAAGATGACACTGCAGAGGACACCGCCTCAGCTGCTTGAAAATATACAGCAGAATGGTATTTATCTGGCGGGAGGTGTGTCACTGACACCGAATATTGCCAGCTATATACAGGAAAAGGTAACATTTCCGGTTTATAATGTTCCAGATCCTGTCTATAACACGATGAATGGTCTTGTGGAGATTATGAATGACAAAGAACTGAAAAAGCTGACATTTTCTTTGAAGGATTATGTCGGCAATCTGATATAAAAGAGGAAATGCAATGAAAAAAAAGATGAATGATTCAGGAAAAAGCAAACTGGTACTCACAATTCTGACAGCGGTATGTGTCGTTTTGATCATTCTGTCTTTTACGACAGATGCAGTATCCGGGCCACTTCATTATGTCACAGGAGTGATCACGCCGATCCAGAGTGGAATGAACGCAATCGGCACATGGATCTCGGACAAGGGAGAATACCTGTTCCATACAACAGATCTGCGAAGTGAAAATGCCGGACTGCAGAAAAAAGTGGACGAGCTGACCGCAGAAAACAGTGATCTGCTGCAGAATCAGGATGAGTATGAAAGATTAAAAGATCTGCTGGATCTGAAAGATGAATACAGCAACTATCCGACGATCGCCGCACGCATTATCGCAAAAGATTCCGGAAACTGGTTCAATGTATTTACGATCAACAAAGGATCGAAAGACGGGATTCAGGAAGATATGAATGTCATTGCAGACGGAGGTCTTGTCGGGATTGTAACTTCGGTAGGATCAAACTGGGCGACTGTTCGTTCAATCATAGACGATTACAGCAACGTCAGTGCCGAGATCAGCTCCACTTCCGACAACTGCATCATTGCCGGTAATTTGAAACTGATCGATGAAGGCAAGATCAGCCTTGTGAAGCTGACGGATGCGGATAATAAGGTGACAGTCGGTGACAAAGTGGTGACATCAGAAATCAGTAACCGCTTCCTTCCGGGGATTCTGATCGGTTATGTCAGCGAGATCGGGATGGATTCCAATAACCTGACAAAATCAGGAAGCATTACACCGGTTGTTGATTTCAGACATCTGCACGAAGTGCTGGTCATTACACAGCTGAAAAATACCGATGAGGCACAGAAAGATATCCAGTCTCAGGCACAGAGTGAGACGGAGATGATTCTGGAAACAGAAACCGGAAAACAGACAGAAAGCAGTAAGCAGGCAGGAGGAGAATAGTGAAACGCAGAGTCATAATGATTATTTTGATCTTACTGACATTTGTTCTGCAGACGACATTGATGCAGACATTTGCCATTGCATCCGTCTCCCCGAATCTTCCGATCATCCTGACGGTTTCTTTTGCACTGATGCGTGGAAAACGCGAGGGGATGTTTGTGGGTGCATTTTTTGGTATCCTGATGGATATTTTTTACGGACCGGTGCTGGGATTTCATATGCTCCTCTTCACCTATGTCGGATACTTCAACGGTTTCTGTTATCGCATTTTTTATGATGATGATATCAAGATGCCGGTACTTCTGATCGCATTCAGCGATCTGGTCTATGATCTGGTGGTTTATCTTTTCCAGTTTTTCCTTCGCGGAAGGATCAGCCTGTTCTTCTATCTGAGAAGGATCATTATACCGGAAGTGATCTATACTGCACTGATCACGCTGGTTGTATACCGCCTGCTTCTGGCATTGAACCATAAACTTGAAAAGGCAGAACAAAGGAGTGTAGGTAGCTTTGTTTAATTATGTTAAAAATTCACTGTCCAAACTGATAAAGTCCAGACTGATCGTTCTGGTTGTCCTGTTTGCATTGCTTGCAGGCATACTGATCCAGCGTCTGTATACCATGCAGATCATCAACGGTGAAAAGTATCTGACGGATTTTACCATGCAGATCAAAAAAGAAACAACACTGAAAAGTACGCGGGGCAATATTTATGACCGCGACGGAAATGCGGTTGCATACAACAAGCTCGCATATAATGTCACCTATGAAGATGTAGGCAGCTATGATACGACAAGAGAGAGAAATCTTGCGATGAACGGCAGCCTGTATCAGATCATGAAAGTGATCGAAGATGGCGGTGACCAGGTTTATACCAACTATGCGATCGACATTGGAAGTGACGGCCAGTATGAGTTTACAAGGGAAGGCTTTAATCTTCTGCGTTTCCGGGCAGATATTTTCGGATACGCAGATACGGAAGATCTGAAAACCGATGAGAGAAACTGTACGGCAGAAGAGATGATGCAGACACTTTCTACGAAAAAATGGTACGGAATCGACCTTTCCGTTTACACGGAAGAAGAGCTGCAGGAGTACGGCCTTCCATCCAGTTTTACAAAAGAAGAGCAGTTAAAGCTGACTGCACTGCGAAGTGCGGTTGCACAGAACAGCTATCAGAAGTATGTGACGACTACGATCGCAAAAGATATTTCTAAAGATACGGTTGCTGTTATTATGGAAAACAAAGACCGCTATCCGGGCGTGGATGTGGAAGAAGATTCTATCCGGGTTTATGAGGACGGTCTTTATATGGCACCACTGATCGGTTATACCGGTCAGGTTTCCGCAGAAGAACTGGAAGAACTTAATGGTGAAAACGGAAACGGTCAGTACAGCAGCAGTGATATCGTCGGAAAGTCCGGACTCGAGAAATATTTTGAAAAAGAGCTTCGCGGACAGAACGGAACAAAAACGGTTTATGTGGATAACCTTGGAAAAGTATTGAAAGAAGATTCTGAAGTTGCACCGCAGGCCGGAAATGATATCCATCTTACCATTGACCGCAATCTTCAGATCGCAGTATATAAGATTCTGGAGCAGTATATTGCCGGAATTGTATACAATAAGATTTTTGATGCCGAGAAATTTGATAAAGACAGCATTTCATCAGAGGATGATATCCTGATCCCGATCTATGATGTGTATTACAGCCTTTTTGAGAATAATGTGCTGGATGCAGATCATCTGGCTTCTGACGATGCAAGCGATAATGAAAAACGTATCTACAGTGAATTTCAGAGTCGGGAAGAAGAGATTTTCTCTGAAATACGGGGTCAGATGACATCCTCTTCAGCAACGGCATATCAGGATCTTTCCGAGGAGATGCAGGTATATGAAAGCTTTATTGTGGACGATGTTCTGATCGAAGGAACAGAAGTCCTTGATAAAGACAAGATCGATACCAATGACGAGATGTGGACAAAATGGAGCAATGACGGATCCGTCAGTCTGAATGAGTTTTTAAGTTATGCGATCTCCAAGAACTGGATCGATATCACAAAAGTAAACAGCGATACTACATACCTTGACACCAGTGAAATCACAGGTGCACTTGCCGATTATGTGACGGACTATCTTTCAAAGAGTGATGCATTCAGCCGCCAGGTATATAAATATATGATACAGAATTATCAGATCAGCGGAAAGGATATCTGTCTGCTACTGTTTGATCAGGGTATTCTGAAGATGAATGAGGAAGATTACAGTGCTCTGGAAAACGGAGCAGTTTCGGCTTATGATTTTATCATGGCGAAGATTTATTCTCTTGAGATCACACCGGCAATGCTTGCACTGGAGCCGTGTACCGGTTCAGCCGTGATCACCGATCCGGACAACGGCGATGTTCTGGCATGTGTTACATATCCGGGCTATGATAACAATCGTCTGGCAAACAATATGGATGATGATTATTTCTATAAACTGAACAGCGACAAATCTTCTCCGTTCTATAATAAAGCAACGCAGGAAGTGACAGCACCTGGTTCTACGTTTAAAATTGTGGCGGCAACTGCAGGTGTGATGGAAGGTGTTGTAGGTGCCTATGATACGATCAACTGTACCGGAAAGTTCCAGCTGATCCCTCCGGATGTAAACTGCTGGATCTATTCAGAAAGATATAAGAGCGGATCTCATGGTCCTCTGACTTTGTCACAGGCGATCACGGAATCCTGTAACTTTTATTTCAATACAGTCGGTTATATGCTTGGAAAGACCTCGGATTTTACCAATCTTACACCGGAGACCGATGCGGATGGAAATGTCGTACAGTCTTCCACTTATAATGACGCACAGGCGATCAGCACACTTACCAAGTATGCTGCAATGTATGGTTTTGATGCCAATACGGGCATTGAAATAGATGAGACAGCACCGCATGTTTCCACTGCGGATGGTGCCAGAACTGCAATGGGACAGGCAGGCAATACCTTTACGACCAGTCAGCTTTCACGTTATGCGGCAACGATCGCAAACAATGGAACCTGTTATGATCTGACTCTGCTTGACCGTATCACAGACAGCGATAATAATACGCTGGAAGAGCCGGAGCCGGTTGTGCACAGCACTGTGGATCTTTCGTCAGATCTCTGGGATGTGATCCATTCCGGTATGAATGGAGTTTATCAGAATAACGCCGCATTTACGGACATAAAGAGTTCTTTCAATATGGCCGGAAAGACAGGTACTGCACAGGAGAATCAGGACAAACCAAACCATGCACTCTTTATCGGCTATGCACCGTATGATACACCGGAAATTGCCATGGCAGTGCGTATTACAAACGGCTATTCTTCCACGAACGCGGCGTCCGTTGCAAAAGATATTGTAAGTTATTACTTTAAACTGAAAGATGAAAGCGATATTATTACAAATACTGCAGCAAATGTAAATGTAAGTAACAGTTTTGCGGACTAACAGTCGGGGGAGGCGAGCGTATGAACCGTAAATCCGTGATCATTAAGAGTAATAAATACGGCCTGACCGTTATCCTGGATGACAAGATGCCGTTTCAGGAACTCCTTCTTGACATTGCGGATAAATTTCAGGAATCTGCCAATTTTTTCAGAAATGCAAAAATGGCTGTGACATTCCGTGGAAGAGTACTGAACCGGGAAGAAGAACGGCAGGTGATCGAGACGATCGTAGATCACTGCGGCATCCATATCCTCTGTGTGGTGGATGAGGACGCCGTCAGTCAGGAGCATTACCGCAGGATTTTAAATGCGGCACTGGAAGAGCAGGAAAAAGTGGATGGCCTGTTTTATCGAGGGACTCTTTCAAATGGCGAAGTCCTGGAAACAGAGACAAGTGTGGTGATTCTTGGAGATGTACATTCTGGTGCCAAAGTTGTGTCAAAAAGCAACATTGTCATACTCGGATCCTGTCGTGGCAGCGTTTACGCGGGAGCGACGGGGGATCGCAACTGTTTTATTGCCGCCTTTGTGATGAAACCGGTTCAGATCCGTATTGCCGACAAAGCTGCACGCAGTGCGATCACCAAATATTCGGATCAGACAGAATACAAGCCGGAACCGAAAATTGCTTATATAAAAGAAAATCATATCCATGTGGAACCTATGAGCCAAGATACATGGGATGCCGTTTATGGGTCAGCAGAAAAAATCTAAAAATAACTGTGAAGACACAAAGCAGTTCACAATGTACACAGGACAAACGGCCAAAACGCCGGAACAGATCATTTTCGTTGAAAAGGCTGTGGGACAACCACAAGTTCGACTTGAAAAGATTTATGGAGGAATGTGTAATGAGTGAGATTATTGTGGTAACTTCCGGAAAAGGCGGTGTCGGAAAAACAACGGTGACTGCGAATCTCGGAGCAGGGCTGTCTATGCTCGGCGGACGAGTCGTTCTGATCGATACAGACATTGGCCTTCGCAATCTGGATGTTGTTATGGGACTGGAAAACCGGATTGTTTACAATCTGGTTGATGTGATCGAAGGAAACTGCAGGCTGAAGCAGGCGTTGATCCGGGATAAAAACAATCCCAGTCTGTTTCTTCTGCCGGCTGCTCAGACAAGAGATAAATCCGCGGTGACTCCGCAGCAAATGAAGAAGCTTACGGATGATCTTCAGGAAAAGTTTGATTTTATCCTTTTAGACTGTCCAGCTGGGATCGAGCAGGGATTTTTCAATGCGATCGCAGGTGCAAAAAGGGCGATTGTAGTGACTACGCCGGAAGTTTCCGCTATCCGTGATGCAGACAGGATCATAGGTCTTCTGGAAGCAAATGAGATCGATCGCATTGATCTTATTATCAACCGGCTGCGGATGGGCATGGTAAAGCGTGGTGATATGATGTCTGTGGAAGATGTTGTCGAGATTCTTTCCGTAAATCTTCTCGGGGCGATTCCGGATGATGACAGCGTAGTGATCGCGACTAATCAGGGCGAAGCACTTGCTGCATCGGAAAGTCTGGCCGGACAGGCATTTTCCAATATTTGTCGCCGGATATATGGTGAAGCGGTTCCACTTATGGATTTTGAACAGAGGGATGGATTCTGGAGACATCTTGGCGAGCTGCTGAAAAGAGGAAGAAGGGAGTAAGTTAGATTGAAACGATTTCTTTTCTGTTTTCCACAGAGATCTGCTGTACTTGCCAGACAGAGGATGGCTTCCATTCTTTATATGGATCGCCTGGACTGCCCGGAAGATACGGTAAAATATCTGAAACGTGACATAAGAAAAGTGATCGAAAAGTACCTGAATATTGAAAATGCGGATGTCAGTATCCGCATGGATATCAAAAGAGAAGTAAAGCAAGGGGTTAAAGATGTTAAGACAATACAAATTGAAAGATTATAAATTCAGACTGGTTCTTTGGGTTTTGATCCTGTCAGTAATCGGTATCATGGTGATCGGCAGTGCGAATAGCAGTTATCAGATGAAACAGATGATCGGTATGGGCGTCGGAATTGTTTTTATGATCATGGTGTCTTTGATGGATTATTTGTGGATCAGCAATTTTTACTGGATCTACTATATTGGCGGTCTGGTGCTTCTGATCGCAGTACGTTTCTTCGGAACAGAGGTAAACGGTGCAAAGCGTTGGATTGACTTTGGCGGTTTTAGCTTTCAGCCATCTGATATCATGAAGATTGTGGTAATCATCTTTTTTACTCGTTTTTTCATGAAGCATGAAGAGGATCTCAATAAACCGCAGACTATTTTAAAAGCTGTCGGACTGGTGGCGATCCCATGGTTCCTTATTTATAAACAGCCGGATTTGTCTACCAGTATCGTTGTGCTTCTGATTTTCTGCACAATATATTTTATTGCAGGCTTGAGTTCTAAAATAATCGGTGGTATGATACTGATATGCATACCGCTTGTAGTCATCGGAGCGATGCTTGTGACACAGCCGGATCAGAAGATTCTGAAGGGGTATCAGCACGATCGAATTATGGGGTGGCTTCAGCCTGAAAAATATCCTGACATTTCTTATCAGCAGACAAACTCTAAAATTGCAATTGGTTCCGGCCAGCTTTATGGCAAAGGGCTGAACAACAGTGATGTCAATTCTGTAAAGAACGGTAATTTTATCGCAGAACCGCAGACAGACTTTATTTTTGCAGTTGCAGGAGAAGAGCTTGGATTTTTAGGCTGCTGTCTGATCGTTGCACTGGAATTTCTGATCGCACTGGAGTGTATTATGGTCGGGAAAAATGCAAGGGATGTTTCTGGGACGCTGATATGCTGCGGCATGGCGGCTTTGATTGCATTTCAGAGTTTTATCAATATATGCGTTGCGACCGGCCTGATGCCGAACACCGGACTGCCGCTGCCATTTGTAAGTTACGGACTGACATCACTGATCAGTCTTTACATTGGGATTGGCATGGTTCTGAATATAGGACTGCAGGTACGAAAATATTAAAATGGAGAAGATACAAAGGAGGTCTGATTTATGAATATAGGACTTATTGCACATGATTCCAAAAAGAAGCTGATGCAGAATTTCTGCATTGCCTACAGAGGAATATTATGTAAAAATGAATTATATGCAACAGGAACGACAGGAAGACTTGTGGAGGAGGTTACCAATTTGAACGTCCACAAATTTCTTGCCGGACATCTGGGGGGAGAACACCAGATGGGAGCCCAGATTGAGAATAATCAGATTGACCTTATGATTTTTCTGAGAAACCCGATGGGAGCAAAACCACATGAGCCGGATACGAAGAATATCTTTCGACTCTGTGACATGCATAATATCCCACTTGCCACCAATCTGGCAACAGCAGAACTGCTGATAAAATCCCTCGACCGAGGAGATCTTGAATGGCGGGAGATGTACAAATAATGGAATCAACAGGAAAAAATACAAGACGGGAACGCAATCGTCGCACACCGGTACAGCCGCCGAAAAAAGAACATAAGATCAGCCTGATGAAGGTTGGCATTTCGTTTCTTATCGTGATAGCACTTGTTCTCGGCTCCGTTTCCGTAGTAACAGTGATCAAAAACAGAGAGATTCACCTTTCCAATCTTTACGACAAAAGCAATGCGGTTTTTGGGATAGAGAAAGTTCAGTTCAATGCCAACAGAGCGGCTGCTTTTTCTGAAAATCTGTGTGTACCGGATGGAACAGAAGACGATTCTTCCTTAAATCTTACCTCAGGAGCAGCTGGTTCTTTTGATCTGGCATCCGGGGAAGTAGACTATGCACAGAATATTTTTAACAAGATGTATCCGGCAAGTATCACAAAAGTCATGACGGCTCTTGTGACTTTGAAAAACTGCAGCTTGGATGAAACCGTAACAGTTGGAGAGGAATGTCAGGATATTGAAAGCGGATCCTCTGTCTGTATGATCGAGCCGGGAGATCAGCTTACCGTTGAGCAGCTTTTATACGGTCTGCTTTTGAATTCCGGAAACGATGCTGCCATGTCTTTAGCTGTCTATGTCGGCGGTACCGTTGACAATTTTGTTAACATGATGAACGAAGAGGCGGCATCTCTTGGAGCAACCGGGACACATTTTGCCAATCCGCATGGTCTTCATGACGAAAATCATTATACAACGGCATATGATATTTATTTGATGTTTCAGGAAGCATTAAAGTATGATGCCTTTCAGGAAATTATCGGTTCATCTGAATACTATAGTATCTTTATCCGCGATAATGACAAGTATGGTATCATGTGGCAGTCAACGAACTATTATCACATCGGAGAGGCAACTCCGCCTCAGGATGTAGAGGTGATCGGCGGTAAGACAGGTACTACGGATGAGGCCGGAAGCTGCCTCTGTCTGCTCGCAAAAGATAAATATGGGGATTCTCATGTCTCAATTATCCTTAATGCAGGTGATAAAGAAACATTATATGCCGAAATGAATAAATTATTGTCTAAAATTAACAATTAAAGGTTGTAATTTTTCTAAATATACACTATAATCAACATATAATATTTAGGTCGCCGGACTAAAGGAGGAGATTATAATGATACAGATCATTGCAGGCAAAAAGGGTAAAGGAAAAACAAAACATCTGTTGGACAAAGTAAATGCAGAAGTAAAAGAAGTGCACGGAAATATTGTTTATCTCGATAAGAGTTCTAAACATATGTACGAGCTGAACAACAAAGTTCGTCTGATCGATACTTCAGAATTTGGTTTGTCAAGCAGTGATGGATTTATCGGATTTATCTGTGGCATTATTTCACAGGATCACGATCTGGAGCAGATGTATCTGGACAGCTTTCTGAAAATTGCCAAACTGGAAGATGCAGATATCACAGAGACCATCGATAAACTGGATGAGCTGGGCGAGAAATATAATATAACTTTTGTTTTAAGTATTTCTCTGGATGCAGATGATCTTCCGGAAAATGCAAAATCAAAAGTCATTGTATCTTTATAAGCGAAAAGCTTTGATTTTCTATGGATGCAGCAAGCAATCTTTGCAGGCAGGACGGTTTTCCGTCCTGCCTTTCTAATTCAGAGGAAAGGGTTCTGTAAAATATTTACACTGAAAATCTTTATCTGGCATCATCAACCTGGCAGATGCGTCCGTAAGTACTGATCAGATACAATCCTGACAGACCGACCAGTGTATAAATGATCCTAGAGAGCCAGCTCATGTCTCCAAAGAGGAAAGCGACCAGGTCAAAGCGGAAAATGCCGATCAGTCCCCAGTTGATCGCTCCGATAATAGAAAGTGTAAGACAAGTATAGTCCAGTCCTTTTACATTCATATATTTTAACTCCTTTCATCGTTTATCTCTATTTTTTCCTGAAATTAAATATTTATTCCATTGTTTCTGAAACAAGAACGTGGTAGAATGATATCTGTTCAAAAATTTCTCAGCTAAGATGAAAATAAGGAGGCGTATTGGTTGATTGCAAAAAAGAATAGTAAGAAGATTGTAAAGTATAAAAAATATATTGGCATAAATATTGGTACACTGCTGTTTGGAATTGTATTTGTTTATATGATGGTCTGTATCGTCATGTATCTGACTTCGACGCACATTGCACCATATGAAGTAAAAAAAGGCAGTCTGTCCGGAAATTATAAATATACAGCACTCGCACTGAAATCAGAAACAGTTGTAGAAGCACCGGAATCCGGAGCTGTTACTTACTATGCAAGAGAAGGAACAGAAATCGGTAAAAATGGTGTGATCTGTTCTATCAACGAAAACGGAACAACAAGAACAGAACGGACATCGGCATCATCACAGACTACAGAGTCAGCATCGCTCACAGAAAGTACGGAATTGTCTGAAAGTACAACAGAAAGTTCCGCTGAGACAGAAACAACGGCTGAAAGTACAGATGAAAAAGAGGATGCATTGCAAACTACAGATACTTCCGAAAGCGGAACACTATCTGCCGCAGATGCAAAAAAACTGTGTGCTGCGGCTGCCGGATATGCGTCTGCTTTTTCAGGTCAGAACTTTCAGAAAGCATATGATATGAAGGCGGATGTAGAAAGTGCCGTTTTAGATCTCTATACAGAAGATGTTTACGGAAATGCAGACGAAGGCAGTTTGTTCAATGTATGTCGAACGGATGGACCTGGTATTGTGGTTTATTCGGTGGATGGCTTTGAAGATGTAAAGGCGGAAGATGTGACAACTGATATGTTTTCTATGAAGGCATATCACAAAGAAAATCTTCGTCTGAACGGAACAGCCAAAAGTGGAGATCCGTTATATAAACTGGTGACAGAGGATAACTGGTCTCTGATTCTGCCAATTGACAATAAAATTGTTTCCGAACTGACGGATCAGAGCTCTGTTACGATCCGTTTTCTGAAAGATGGTACAACGGCAGATGCTACAGTGTCGGTTGTTCAGAACAAGAATACCTATTTTGCAAAGCTGGATATGGATCATTCTGTTGTGCGTTTTGCATCGGATCGCTTTCTGGATATTGAATTACTTTTAAATAAGAAGAGTGGATTGAAAATACCAAAAACTGCAATCGAACAGCGGAATTTCTATATTATTCCGCAGGAATATGTGATTTCCAATAACGATGACAGCAATGAGGTTACAGTTCTGGTGGAAACCTATACAAACAGTGGAAAATCAGAACAAAAATATAAAACAACAACGGTTTACGAAAAAGTGGATGATAACTACTATGTGGATATCAATGAATTTTCAGAGGGCGATTATATCGTTCGGAAGAATTCCAGCAACAAGTATCGAATCGAAGAGACTGCATCCCTTCAGGGAGTCTATAATATCAACAAAGGTTATGCTGTTTTCCGTGAAGTGACTGTGATCGCAGAGAACGAGGAATACTGTATTGTGGCAGATGACGATACGTTTGGACTGGCACAGTACGATCATATTGCACTGGATGCGGATACGGTTTCCGACGATCAGCTGTTATGATCCTGTTTACAGAGAAAAAGATAGTGGAGGTATAAGAAACATGATAAAAGAAAATTTGCAGGAAGTAGAGAGACGTATCTGTGAAGCTTGTAAGAGAAGCGGAAGAGACCGCAGTGAGGTACAGTTGATCGCCGTCAGCAAAACAAAACCGGTGTCGATGATCGAAGAGGCCTATGCGGAAGGAATTCGCAGATTTGGAGAAAACAAGCCGCAGGAGCTGCGTGACAAATACGAAGAAATGGAAAAAGATATCAAATGGCATATGATCGGTCATTTACAGAGAAATAAAGTAAAATATGTGGTAGGGCGTGCAGCTCTGATTCATTCCGTGGATTCTGTCCGACTGGCAGAGGCGATAGACCAGGAAGCGGAGAAAAAAGGAATTGTGATGCCGGTTCTGGTGGAAGTAAATGTTGCATCAGAAGAGAGTAAGTTTGGTGTTCGTGTAGAAGAATGTGCAGATTTCATCGAAAACATTGCCAAAATGGAGCATATTTCTGTAGAAGGACTGATGACGATTGCACCTTTTGTAGAAAACGCCGAGGATAATCGCAAATATTTTGCAAAATTAAGAGAATTATCAGTTGACATATCAGCCAAAAACATAGATAATGTTAATATGCGTGATCTCAGTATGGGTATGACCGGAGATTATGAGGTTGCAATCGAGGAAGGTGCTACCATGGTTCGAGTCGGAACAGGTATCTTCGGAGAACGCAATTACAATTTGTGATAAAAGCAGATAGGAGAACAAAATGGGAGTATTAGATAGATTCTTAAATGCCATGAAACTGAATGACAATGATGGATTTGATGACGATGACTTTCTGGATGACGAAATGGATGATTTCGAAGAAGAAGCTCCAAAAAAGAGATTCTTCAAAAAGCAGAATGAAGAAGACGATTTAGGTGATCTGGATATGGATGAGAAAGTGCCTTCCGGAAAAGAAAAGAGCAAGGCAAAATCTTTCCAGAAATCCGGAAGCACTTCTTCTCCTCGTCCGTACAGTACATCATCTGCAAAGACCAGCAACTCCGGTAAGATTTCTCAGATGCGTACGACAAAAAAATCCGTTGCCGGAATGGAAGTATGTGTAATCAAACCGCGTTCTATGGAAGACACAAGAGAGATTACCGATACACTGCTTGCAAATTGCACAGTTGTACTGAATATGGAAGGTCTTGATGTTGATATTGCACAGAGAATCATTGATTTTTCATCTGGTTCCTGCTATGCAATCGACGGTAATCTTCAGAAAGTCAGCAATTTTATTTTTATCATTACGCCATCCGGTGTGGAAGTTTCCGGAGATTTTCAGGAAATTTTGAATGGTGTTGATATGCCGTCTCTTGGAAACAAGTTTTAGGAGAAAGTAAATGGATAAGATGGAGGAACGCACAAGGCAGCGTATCCTGGATCTGGCAAATCTGGCAGATCGAAGAGGAATCATCACTTATACAGATTTTATGAATCTGAATGAATTAAATATTTTTCACAGCACGGTCGGAAAGATTCCATTTGTTCGATGGAAACTTTTCGGCGGTTATGCAAAAGCAGAGCGTCAGTTGGCAGCGTTTATCCCTGATGCTCTTTATTTTCGTTATGATTTTTCGCAAAAGGGCGATTCAGATGAAGATGCTATACCATTTCCAATCGTATGTCTTCAGATTAGGCCCCTGAATCTGAAATTTGCAGAGAAACTTTCACACAGAGATTATCTTGGAGCCATCTTGAATCTGGGCATAGACCGTTCGGTTACCGGTGATATCCTGATTGACGAGGAATGTGCCTATCTTTTCTGTATGCAGAAAATAGCAGATTTTCTGTGTGATAACCTGACACGGATCCGGCATACAACGGTTTTATGTCAGGTGTTTGAGGGAGAAAGAAAAGAAATCCCACTGCGTACGGAAAAAATAGAAGGAACGGTTGCTTCTGTACGTCTGGATACTCTGCTTGCCCTGGCATGGAAAACTTCCAGAAGCAGTCTGGTCGGAATGATTGAAGATGGCCGCGTTTTTGTAAATGGAAAATGCATTACTTCAAATGGATATCATGTAAAAGAGAATGATCTGATATCAGCCAGAGGTATGGGAAGATTTGTATACGAAGGTATGCTTTCACAGACCAAAAAGGGACGTTACCTTGTAAAACTTGAAAAATATGTTTAAACAGCTCAGCGATTCTGGAAAATCGGATTCCGCATGTATTCGATGAATGGAACAGGAGGTAAAAACAATGGATACTACAAAATACCGCACACAGATACCGGTTAAAAAAGATGGGATTTTTGCCTATGAAATTTATCTTGAAAAAGATTTTGGGATGCTTGCAGAGCGTTTGAAGGTTTGTAAGCCGGAAAACCGAAGGTTATGTATTGTTACCGATTCTACCGTGGATCAATATTACGGAGATCAGGTAGAAGAAATTCTTGCATCCTGTGCAAAGGAAGTTACCCGCTTTGTTTTTCGGGCAGGAGAAGAAAACAAAAATCTCAATACTGTGCAGGATTTGTATGAGCATCTGATCCTGCATCATTTTGAACGAAAAGATATGCTGGTTGCTCTTGGAGGAGGCGTTGTTGGGGATCTGGCCGGTTTCACTGCAGCGACTTATCTTCGAGGCGTTGATTTTGTTCAAATTCCGACAACACTGCTCTCACAGGTGGACAGCAGCATTGGCGGTAAGACAGGCGTGGACTTTAACTGTTATAAAAATATGGTCGGAGCCTTTCATCAGCCAAAACTGGTGTATATGAATCTGTCTGCCCTGAAGACGCTGACAGACGAACAGTTTGCCTGTGGCATGGGAGAAATCTTAAAACATGGCCTGATCAAAGATCAGGGATATTATGAGTGGACAATCTGTCACAGACAGGAAATAATGGAACGCAGTTTGGAAGTTCTGGAAGAAATGATCTCCAGAAGCTGTGAGATCAAACGTGATGTAGTAGAGAAAGATCCGACAGAAAAGGGAGATCGTGCACTTTTGAATTTTGGACATACACTTGGACATGCCATTGAAAAGTTAAAAAACTTCTCTTTGATGCATGGACAATGTGTAGCACTTGGAAGTCTGGCGGCTTCCTATCTTTCCATGAGGCGTGGACAGATAACAGAAGCAGAGCTGACTGCAATCAAAGAAGCGAATATCGCTTTTGGTCTTCCGGTATCTGTTGAAGGAGTGACACCGGAAGAGGTTGTGGAAACAACACGTTCTGATAAAAAAATGGAAGCCGGAAAAGTAAAATTTATTTTGTTAAACAGTATTGGAGATGCCTGTATTGACAGAAGTGTTACCGATCAGGAGATGGAAGATGCGGTAAAATATCTTGAAAATATTACGCTTCTGTAGCAGAGAAAGGTTAAGATTATGAAAAAAGGATATCGGACTATTGTTGCAGTTGTCTCGCTGTTTCTGCTTGTTCTTATAGACCAGGTCACAAAATTTGCTGCGGTAAAATGTTTAAAAGGAAAAGAAGCATTTTCGCTGATTCCGGGTGTTTTTGAACTGCAGTATCTTGAAAACAGAGGAGCGGCTTTTGGAGCACTGCAAAATCAGAGATGGTTCTTTATACTGATTGTTATTTTTGTGCTCGCAGTACTTTTATGGTGCTTCATCCGTTTTCCGAAGGAAGCACATTACCGTCCGCTTGCAGTGCTGGCTGTTTTTATTGCGGCAGGTGCGATAGGAAATATGATCGACCGGTTGCTTAACGGCTATGTCATTGATTTTCTGTATTTTTCGCTGATTGATTTTCCAATCTTCAATGTTGCAGATATCTATGTGACGGTCGCTATGGTTGTATTGTTTATATTGATACTGACAATTTATAAGGATGATGATTTTCATTTTCTGAAACTGCACGGATCAGAAAAAGCGTAAATCAGATTGCAGGAGAAACTATGCAGGAACTGATATTATTACCGGAAGAAGAATCGATTGGTGAGCGTGCAGATAAATATCTGGCAGTTCAGCTTCCGCAGTATTCAAGGAGCTTCTTTCAGAAACTTTTCAAGGACGATCAGATACAGATTCAGAACACGCCGATCAAGGCGAGTTACCGCATTACCGGAGAAGAAGAAATCGCACTTACAATCCCGGATGCCCAGAAGCCGGATATTGTTCCGGAAAACATTCCGCTGGATATTCTGTATGAAGATCAGGATCTCCTTGTGGTAAACAAGCCGAAAGGCATGGTGGTACATCCGGCTCATGGTCATTACAGCGGAACACTGGTCAATGCACTGATGTATCATTGTAAGGACAGTCTTTCCGGAATCAATGGGGTATTGCGTCCCGGTATTGTGCATCGAATTGATATGGATACCACAGGCTCTTTGATTGTCTGCAAAACGGATATGGCACACAAAGTGATTGCAGCACAATTAAAAGAACATTCTATCCATAGATGTTACCGTGCCATTGTACATGGTGTGATTAAAGAAGATTCCGGTGTGATCGATGCACCGATCGGAAGAAATCCCACCGATCGAAAGAAGATGGCGATCAATGAGCAGAATGGAAAACGGGCGGTGACGCATTTTAAGGTATTAAAACGTTTCCGACAGTTCACGTATATTGAATGTGAGCTGGAAACCGGCCGTACACATCAGATTCGTGTTCATATGGCTTCTCTACAGCATCCGCTTCTCGGAGATTCGGTATACGGTCCGGCAAAATCACCTTATAAACTGCAAGGACAGACACTTCATGCGATGACCATCGGGTTTATTCATCCGTCTACCGGAGGATATATGGAGTTTTCAGCTCCGTTGCCGGCATATTTTGAGGAGTTGCTTCATAAACTTCCATAAAGTACAGAAAATGCAGAAATTGTTTGTAAGATTTAAAAAATGCTTGTAAATTGTCTACTCAATGATGTATAATCACTCTTATAAGGAGAAGAAATACGGCAGATTTTATCTGCCAGAAAGAAAGGGTGGTTCTATATGACATGTAAATCAATTATTACGATCGGACGACAGTATGGAAGCGGCGGACATGAGATTGGCCAGAAACTGGCAAAAGAACTTGGAATAAAATGTTATGATAAGGAACTTCTCGACCGTGCTGCAAAAGAGAGCGGAATCTGCCAGGAATTGTTTGAGCATCACGATGAAAGGCCGACGAACAGTTTTCTATATTCCCTTGTAATGGATACATATTCCATGAACGGGGCAGCATCCGGATATACCGAAATGCCTTTAAATTATAAGGTTTTTCTGGCTCAGTTCAATGCAATCAAACAGATTGCAAAGGAAGGTCCCTGTGTTATGATCGGCCGTTGTGCGGACTATGCACTGGCAGATTTTGATAACTGCATCAGCATTTTTGTGCATGCCGATATGGATAAACGTATCAAGCGTATAGCATCAAAATATGCATTGACAGAAGCAAAAGCACGTGATCAGATTCTAAAAACTGATAAAAAGCGTGCCAGCTACTACAACTACTATTCGGATAAAAAGTGGGGAGACGGTTCCAGTTACAATATGTGCATAGACAGTGGAGTATGCGGTATTGACGGAACGGTTCAGCTTATCAAAGACTTTGTTGCATTAAAAGAAAAAATAAAAGGATAAAATACATATGAAGTTTGTTATACAGAGAGTTTCCAGAGCAAGTGTTTCCGTAGATGGAGCTGTTATCGGAAAGATCAACAAGGGTTTTCTGGTACTGATTGGTATCGGAGCAGAAGACGGAAAAAAAGAAGCAGATCTTCTGGTGCGGAAAATGTGCGGCCTTCGTATCTTTGAAGATCAGGATGGAAAGACCAATCTGGCTTTAAAAGATGTGGATGGTGAGCTTTTGCTCATTTCTCAGTTTACGCTTTATGCAAACTGTAAAAAAGGAAATCGCCCAAGTTTTATTGAGGCAAAGAATCCGGAAGAGGCGAATGCATTGTATGAGTATATCATTGCAGAATGTAAAAAGCAGATACCGGTTGTTGAGACGGGAAGCTTTGGAGCAGATATGAAAGTAGAACTGCTGAATGACGGACCATTCACGGTGATTGTGGATTCAAAAGAACTGATGTAGATCAGACTGGATTTGTCAAAAATAAAAAACACAAGAAAAGCAGAAAGAAAAAGAAGATTTCATGATACGAAGAAAAACGTATCAGGAACCTTCTTTTTTCAATGCTTCTGAAACAGACTGGACATATGCGGACATAACCCGGTAAAGACCATCGCGATAAGAATTCGGACACTGCTCCATCAAAACGTGAAAAATCGTATAATCATAAGCATCTGTATCCAGTGGCTTCAGGTCAAGCAAATGATCAGCAGAAAGATTCAGTGCCTCACAGATGTTTTTCAGAGTATCAATGGATACGCCCTTCTTTCCGGATTCAATATCATAACAGAAACGAGGTGTTATATTCGCCATTTCAGAAAAAGTTTCTCTTGTATAGCCCATATCCTCACGTGCTTGACGGATACGTTCGCCCATAGTATACAAATCTAACATACCTCTAATCCCCTTTGTAAAAAATAGCAGATAACCTGCGATTGTTTTCTGCTGTATTGTCCATTATTGTGATCAGCAGGATAATTACATTATCTTTTCTATTTTAACGATAAAAAGAATATCTATACATGAACTAAAAGTGTAAATAAAAAGAACTAAAAGTTCAAATACGAAGGTAAAAAAGAAGGAAAATACTATGATTAAGAGCGAAAAGAATGGAAAAGAAGAAATTTGACTCTTGACAATCAGGGGTAAAAGGTGGTACGTTTGTACCGGAATTATTTGTAAATACAATAAGAATATGGCGAGGTATGGATTATGCAGGAAATGAAACCGATAAAAGAAGGTAAAGTACGCGAGATTTATGACAATGGTGACAGTCTGATCATGGTAGCTACAGATCGTATCAGTTGTTTTGATGTAATCTTGAACAACGTAGTTACAAAAAAAGGAACGGTTCTTACACAGATGTCTAAATTCTGGTTTGAAATGACAGAAGATATTTTGCCAAATCATATGATATCTACAGACGTAAAAGATATGCCGGAATATTTTCAGCAGGATCAGTTTGATGGAAACAGCATGATGTGCCGTAAACTTGATATGCTTCCACTGGAATGTATTGTACGTGGTTATATTACAGGAAGCGGCTGGGAAAGCTACAAAAAAACAGGAAAAGTATGTGGCATTGAGCTTCCGGAAGGTCTGAAAGAGTCTGATAAACTGCCTGAACCAATCTATACACCGTCCACAAAGGCTGAGATTGGAGATCACGATGAAAACATCTCTTTTGAACAGAGTGTAGAGCACCTGGAGAAATATTATCCTGGAAAAGGAAAAGAATATGCAGAGAAACTTCGTGATTATACGATCACATTGTATAAGAAATGTGCAGCTTATGCTCTGGAAAAAGGAATTATCATCGCAGATACGAAATTTGAATTTGGACTGGATGAGAACGGAAATATTACAATTGGTGATGAAATGCTGACACCGGACAGCTCACGTTTCTGGCCTGCCGAAGGATATGAACCAGGACATGGACAGCCGTCTTTTGATAAACAGTTTGCACGTGACTGGTTAAAAGAAAATCCAGACAATGACTGGACACTTCCGCAGGAGATCGTAGACAAAACGATTGAAAAATATCTGCAGGGATATGAAATGCTGACCGGAAAGAAACTGGACTGATAGAATTACAGTAACCGGTTAAAAAAACAGTAACTATTCAGCAATTTGCTAAACCTTGATTATCCATGGATACCTCCGTTGTCTTTTATGTGGTTTGCTAGACCCACATAAAAGACAACGGAGATTTTTATATTTGATACTACATTATCGCCTCTTGCGTCCACAAGTATTAGTCTTCACGAAGGCGGATTGCAGTGGCAGCTTTTCTTCTTCTGGCATCATCCATGGCAGCATAATGCTTTTTGGTGGTGTTCACATCTTTGTGCCCGAGCACATCGGCAACCAGATAAATGTCTCCTGTTTCCTGATATAAAGTGGTACCATAAGTACTTCTCAATTTGTGTGGTGTGATTTTTTTTGTAGTTGTGATGGCACGGGCATACTTTTTGACCAGATTTTCCACCGCCTGAACGCCGATACGTTTTCGCTGGGTAGAGTAGAAGAGAGCGTGCTCGTGTCCTTCCAGTGGGGAAATCGCTTTACGTGACTCTAAATAGTCTTTTAAAGCTTTTTCCACTTCAGGGCCAAAATAGACTACCATCTCAGAACCGCCTTTGCGTATGAGGCGAATACCGTTGTTACGGAAGTCAATGTCTTCCACATCCAGTCCGACACATTCAGATACACGGATACCGGTACCAAGCAGGAGAGTGACAATGGCAAGATCACGCAGTTTTGTTTTTTCGTAATAAGCTTTTCGCTGACCGGTGAGCTGATCACCGCAGTGTTCAATATAATCCAGCAGTGCAGCCGTTTCACCGGCGTCGAGGCGGATAATGGCTTTGTCATGGATCTTTGGCATATCGACCAGCTGGACCGGATTGGTCTCGATTGCCTGTCTTTTATAATAGTAAGTATAAAAGCTTCGAAGAGAAGAAATTTTTCGCTTTAATCCACGTTCCCCGTTTGTGATTGTCGTCTGGTCATTCGGACTGTCATAGAGCTTCAGATATTCCATATATTCTTCAATATCGATCGGTTTTAACTGATCCAGTACGGAAACGTTTAAGTTCGGAATCCCGATTTTTGCAAGAGACGGATTCTGAGATATCAGAAACTGGAAAAAAATCCGGATATCATAGGCATAAGAAATGCGGGTTTTTGTGGAAGTTGTAGGTTCAATGGCACGAAAATAATCCTTTGCAAAAGCAGGTAAAGTTTTCAAAACTTCACGAAGTTTGCGGATATTGTCCATGTCGGTTTGTTCGTGATAAGTTATGTTAGCAGCCACAGGGAATCCTTCTTTCTGTAAAAATTATATGCTTCGAGATAACAGCAGTGTGCAGAGTGGTTAGCATTAAAAAATAAATGAATACATAAAAATAAATAATAATGATAAAAATATTTTGAAGCAAAAACACAAATAAATCGAATGAAATGTGCTAAAAGAAGCGGCTTTAATCTATACGACAAACACAAGTTTTTCAAATAGATTAACCAAATTTTATAGAAAAGCACCGTAATCGTCCTTTTATATTGATTTACGCTGTTTTCTATAATAAAATGTATTTCTTCGGTTATTTATTTTCTATTATTTATTATTTATTCCATTTCTTCTTGTATTACTATTTATACTGTTCAGGAATTGCCTTCCACTTTTATTTATTCTTCAAATTCTGCGGTTACCATAAATCCTCTTGGTGTATGCTCAATGTTGACGATCACACCTTCACGTGCTTTGATGCGGTTTGCATTTTTAAAACATCCAGACATCGCTACAGCCGGTTCTATAATGTAACTAAAATTCATATTCGTCTGAATTTCAGTTATTTCAACATGATCTCCAATCTGTACCAGATTTGGACGTTCCATCTTGAATTTTTCCTGTCTCATAGTTAAATTTTCCTTTCATCTTATTTTGTTCATATTATTAAGATCAAAAATTCTCGTTACAGTATAACACAAAAAATATGGTTTTGCATGAGTAAAAAGCTGCTATTTTAATTCAGTAGAATAATATGGAATGACAATACGCTGCCCGGCATAGATCTTATCGACATCGGTAAGGGAATTGATGCTTTTTACTTCTTTGATATAGGTTTTCGGAGAATCATATTCCTCTGTCATATGCTCATTGGCGATATCCCACAGGCTTTCCCCCTTCTGGATCACGATGTCTGTGTAATACTTGTAAGCATGTCTTTTAGGCTTTTCCTGATCTGCATTTACCGTAAAACAGATACTTAAAGATACAGCAAGGATCAGAAAGGTTATTAAGATTGCTGTAAACAGGCAGGAATATCTTTTTACCATACACTGTTTCCGGTTCCTTTTTCGATTCATAATCATACTTTTTTCTGTCATAGTCTCTCTCCTTTTCGTGGTTTGTCTGTCGTGTGATCTTCTGTCTGAACATAGAGCAATCGTTTTTGAAAACAAGGAACGTTTGTTCTTGATTAACATCATTATATTACGGGAACGTACGTTTGTCAATATAAAAACGAACATATTTTCGAGAATATTTGTTTGCTTTTTTTAAAGTCCTGTGTTATGATAAAAGAAAAGAAAACAGTGATGATTTGGCGAAGGTACTTAACCGTTTACAAAAACAGTGGAATTGAAGTCCTGTCGCATATTCAGACAGATTGGAGGATAGATATGGCAGATGGTACTATTACAGCAAAACAGAAAGAAATATTAGAATACATAAAATCAGAAATTTTAAAGCGAGGATTTCCGCCTGCAGTGCGTGAGATCTGCGAGGCAGTTCATTTAAAATCTACTTCGTCTGTGCATTCCCACCTGGAGTCTCTGGAAAGAAAGGGATATATCAGACGTGATCCGACCAAGCCGAGAGCGATTGAGATTCTGGATGACAGTTTCCAGCTATTAAGAAAAGAAATGGTGAATGTCCCGATTGTCGGTAAGATCGCAGCCGGTTCTCCGCTTCTGGCAGTGGAGAATATTGAATCTTATTTCCCGATCCCTTCCGAATACCTCCCGAATGCACAGACATTTTTACTGGAGGTAAAAGGAGAAAGTATGATCAATGCCGGTGTGCTCTCAGGGGATCATATTCTTGTCAAACAGCAGGATACCGCAGAAAACGGCGAGATGGTTGCAGCTTTGATTGATGATTCTGCGACGGTAAAAACATTTTATCACGAGAATGGTCATATTCGTCTTCAGCCGGAAAACGATACCATGGATCCGATTGTTGTCGAGGAGAAAGACGTTCATATTCTTGGAAAAGTAATTGGAGTATTTCGTTTCTTTTCTTAAACGTAATCTTAGATTAATATAAATGCTCTGAGAGAATCGCATGCGAGGCTTTACGTGCATTCGACTCGAAATAAATAACTGTAAACAAAACAGGGCGAAAATACTTTCTTTGGTATTCTCGCCCTGAGCATGATTATTCTTTATAATATTGAGAATAAAAAGCATATTGTTTTAATCTCTTACTACTCTATACCTTTATAATTTTTACAGTTCTTCCACCGTCAGGCTTTTGCCGTCACGCCAGATACGTTCCAAATCGTAGAACAGACGGTTTTCATTATCAAAGATATGGACAATGACATCCTGATAATCCATCAGGATCCAGTTGCCGCTCTGATAGCCCTCGATCTGTTTTGGCTCATGACCAAGCTTTCCAAGTGTTTCTTCTACATTATCTGCCATAGCCTGGACCTGATTTCTGTTTGAGCCGCTTGCGATGATGAAGTAATCAGCAAGTACAGTAACTTCTGAGATATTAAGGATCTTAATATCTTCTCCTTTTTTATCAGCCAGAGCTTCACAAATCTGTTTTGCAAGTTCTCTTGATTCCATATGTGGGTACTCCTTTCTGAGCTTTAACTCACTCAATCCTGTTTTTCTTCCTGCAGTTGTCTGTAAAATTCATATGCCTGCTGTGTTGTCGAATCGACTTCGGCATGGATTGTTTCAAGATACTGAAGTGTATCATGAAGTACCATATACAATGCCTTGTCAAGATCCTGAAATGCAGCTTCACGTATCGCAGGCAGATTGGTTGCTTTGTTTCGCCATGGTTCTATATAATCGGCAAGATAAGTAATCTTCTGGAGAAGTGTCATATCGACATTTCCGGTTGTATGATATCGAATCGCATCCAGAATATCCTCATCTTCAATGTCATATTTGGATTTTGCAAGAAATACACCGGCTTTTGCATGAAGCAGCGAAGGATTTTTCCGTTCTGCTTCTGTGATAGCAATGTTATTTTTTTCGCAGATGCTTATCTTTTTATCGTTTGGTATACATTTTGCACAGTCGTGCAAAAGTCCGGCAACCATCGCACGCTCCAGATTACAGCCGTGGCACATAGCCAGGGCTGCACAGGTATACATGACTCCAAGCGTATGCTGATAGCGATCCGGTGTTAATTTCTTCTGCAGTTTTTCCTGTATTTTTATCAGATCATATCTATTTGTCATTCTTTACACTCACTATACAGATTTTTTTCTTTAATATACGAAATGACTTTATCCGGTACATAATATTTCAGGGAAGTATTCGCTTTTCGGATCCATTCCCGGATCTCGTGCGAAGAAACGTCGATATTTGGTGTGGAAAGGATCCGGATATCCACCTGATATTTTTGAGTGAGATATTCTATCTGTTCTTTAAAATGTTCTGCCGATACATGATCTCGTACCGCCGCAACGATCACACAGTTCTGACAGATTTTCTGCGGCTCATGCCAGGTTTCAAATGCAAACAGAGAATCGGCTCCCATAATAAAATAGTATTCCGTATCCGGATGCTTTACAGTCATTTCCTGCAAAGTTTCGCTTGTATAACAGTAATCTTCCCGAAAGGCTTCTTCCAGAGAAAGTTCAAAATGCGGATTGTCTGCAATGGCATCGCGAACCATATCAACACGTTCCTGAATATCTGCACGGCCGATACGGTTTGGCTTGTGAGGCGGATTGGCAGAAGGCATAAAAAGTACTTTCTCCAGCCCAAACTGATGCCAGGCATTTTCGCCGAGGATCAGATGCCCGATGTGGATGGGATCAAAGGTTCCTCCCATGATCCCAATTTTTCTTGCTTTTTCTTTCTTCAAGAAAATGCCTCCCCTCAACGTGGAAGTTCGATTTTTTTCTTGTCGTCTTTTCCTTCTTTATAAAGAACGATTTTTTTGCCGATAACCTGTACAACCTGTGAATGGGTGCGTTCTGCCAGGGTTCTCGCAAGTTCCTTCGGATCGTCCATGCAGTTTTGCAGTACATTGATCTTGATCAGTTCACGTACTGCCAGTGCTTCAGCAATCGCACTGGTGTTTTCTGGTGTCAGGCTTCCCTTGCCGATCTGGAAGATCGGATCCATGGTCATAGCCAGACTTTTTAAATAAGCACGCTGCTTACTTGTCATAATTATATTCCTCGCTTATCATATCAAATCTTTATTTATAGTAATCAAATTTCAGGCCGTACATACGGACGGTATCGCCCTCCTGAATTCCGGCAGCTTCCAGTTCGTCGAGAATGCCGGTTGTTTTGAGGAAGTTCTGGAAGAACTGGAAGCCTTTTTCGGAATCCAGATTCGTATAACCAAGCATACGTTCAATCTTTGGACCTTCTACCACGTAAGTGTTTTCCTCTTCTTCTGACTTCTCAACGGTATAAGGAAGGTTGTCATTTGGATTATACTCGTTCGGATCGTATTCCTGCTCAAATACAACCGCTTCTTTTGGCAGTGCATCCAGCAGTTCACGCACATAGTATAAAAGTTCCTTTAATCCCTTGCCGCTTACTGCGGAAATGGAAAATACTTTCATGCCCTGAGGCTCAAATTCTGCACGGATGCGTTCAACCGGATCCTCGTCCTCAGAATAGATCACATCGGTTTTATTGGCAGCGATCACCTGCGGCAGAGTTGCCATTCTCGGATTATAGGCTTTGAGTTCTTCATTGATCTTGTAAATATCATCCACCGGATCACGGCCTTCTGTAGAAGCTGCATCCACGACATGGATGATGACCTTTGTACGTTCGATGTGGCGTAAAAATTCATGTCCAAGTCCGACACCTTCCGAAGCTCCTTCGATCAGTCCCGGGATATCCGCGATCACAAAGCCTTTTCCGCCATCCAGATCTACAACGCCAAGATTTGGATTCAAGGTTGTGAAATGGTAATTTGCGATCTTAGGTCTTGCATTTGTCACACGGGACAGGAAGGTTGATTTTCCGACATTCGGGAAACCGACCAGACCGACATCTGCGATCACTTTTAATTCGAGCTGTACCCAGAGTTCTTTGGCACTCTGTCCGGGCTGGGCATATTTCGGAACCTGCATGGTAGCCGTTGCATAGTTCATGTTTCCTTTGCCGCCACGTCCACCTTTTAATACAATCTGACGTTTGTTGTCACCGGACATGTCAGCGATCACTTTTCCGGATTCTGCATCTTTGATCAGGGTTCCTTCCGGAACTTTCAGAATGAGATCTGTACCATTTTTTCCGTGACAACGTTTTTTACCGCCTTCTTCTCCCGGCTGAGCACAGTATTTTGCCTTGTGCCGGTAGTCGTTCAGGGTATTAAGTCCTTCATCGACTTCGAAAATGATATCTCCGCCTTTGCCGCCGTCACCACCGTCCGGACCGCCGTTCGGCACGAAAAGTTCTCTTCGGAAACTTACGTGTCCGTCTCCGCCTTTACCGGAACGGATAAATATTTTTGCTCTGTCTGCAAACATATATACTCCTTTATATCAAAAATGGCTTCAAACCGTAAACGATTTGAAGCCACATGTTCCACTTATTATTTTGCCTCTACAGGAACAATTGAAACCTGCTTTTTGTCACGGCCTTTTCTCTCAAAACGTACAACACCGTCTACTAAAGCAAACAAGGTATCGTCGCCGCCGCGTCCAACATTAACGCCCGGGTGAATCTTTGTTCCACGCTGTCTGTAAAGAATGTTACCAGCCTTTACAAACTGTCCGTCAGCTCTTTTTGCACCCAGTCTTTTAGACTCGGAGTCACGTCCGTTCTTTGTAGAACCAACACCTTTTTTATGAGCGAATACCTGAAGGTTCATCTTCAACATGGTCTACACCTCCTCGATTTTCAATCGTATAAATTCATTACCGTATTGTGTCTGAATATCTCTCAAACCAAGAATCATAGAATCAAGCAGAAGTGTGGTTTTATCGGATACACTGCCTTCCAGAATCAGTTCTACGATACCGTGATCTTCACGGGCAGCAAACTTATCGTCTGTAAAAGTCTCAATCGAATTTACAGCATTTACAACAAGTACGGATACCGCCGCACAGATAATATCATAACCTTCCTCAGCATAACCGGCATGTCCGACTACTTTAAAACCAGCATAACTGTCATTTGATCTATGGATTGTAACTGTAATCATATGGATTAACCGTTAATTTTTTCAATCTTAACCTGAGTGTACTGCTGTCTGTGACCGTTCTTTTTATGATATCCGGTCTTTCTCTTGTACTTGTAAACAATAACTTTTCTTGCTTTTGCATTCTTAACAACGCTAGCAGTTACTGTTGCACCAGCTACATCTGCACCAACTTTCAGTCCGTCATTGCTAACTGCAAGAACATTTTCGAAAGTTACTGTTTCACCAGCTTCTGCACCAAGCTTTTCTACGTTAATGATATCGCCCTCAGCTACTTTGTACTGTTTACCACCTGTTGCAATAATTGCGTACATATGGCACCTCCTATTATCATTACTCGCTAAATATGGTAGTCTGCCTTGCGGCATGACATTTAAACCTCTTTATGCGGCATCTGCTACATGATAGCATGCCTTAGAATTTACGTCAACTGTTTTTTGCAAAATATTTCATTATTTTTAATCTTTCTGTGAAAGAGACTCCTTTTCGCTTTCCAGTGCTGCAATCTGCTCTTTTAAAGTTTTATGGACTTTTTTCCGGGTGATCTCCACAAGCTCCAGCTTTGTCATATCGATCAGTCTTGTTTTGACAGGATCGGCAAACAGCCGGCTTTCCAGAAATGCAAGCAGTTCCTTCTGATCTTCTTTGTTTTCCATATTGATGAAATCGATCAGAATGATACCGGAAAGGTTCCGAAGGCGGATCTGTCTTGCTGCTTCTTTCGCCGCTTCCAGATTGATTGTTTTTAATGTTTCACGCCGCAGTTTTTTACCGGAATATTTACCGGTATTGACATCAATGACGGTCAGTGCTTCCGTCGGATCGATCACCAGATAACCACCGCTTTTCAGCCAGACCTGTCTGGAGGTCGCCAGATCGATCTCTCGTTCCAGGCGGCAGAGCTTGTAGAGCGGAAGCAGATCATCCTGATACAGACGGAGTTTGGAAAGATTCTGCAGATCGTTTTCTTTCAGATAATGTTCCAGAGAGTTATAAATCTGAGTATCGTCTGTGATGATTGAGGTCAGATCTGCAGTGTAAGTATTGCGGAGCATCTCGATCCAGACCGGTTCTGACGTTTTTAAAGCAGAAAAACAGGTCCGATAAGGTGCCGTTTTTAAAAGATGCAGATACTGTTCTTCCAGTTTTTTCGCTTCCGCTTCAATCTCTTCTCTGGAAGCTTCGCCGGCGTTTGTACGCACGATAAAGCCATATTTTTCGCGTGCAAATGGTTTCATCCATTCTTTCAGGCGTTCTTTTGTGCTCTGTGAAAGTTTGCCGGAGATACCGATGCGACTGTCATTACCGGTCAGCACAAGATACTGTCCCGGAAGTTCGAGGTTTCCGGAGAGGGCGGGAAGTTTCGTCTTTAAGCCATCACGGATCACTTGAACGAGCAGTTCATCTCCTTCTGCGATTTTTTTTGAATTGCCTTTTTTTGTATAGATGGCATTCGGGTTTGCGGCAATATTAAAATAGCACTGCTGTCGGTCTGCAATTTCAATAAATGCTGCATCAATGTTTTTCTGGACTTTGCGTACTTTTCCGATATAAATGTTTCCGACAAGCGATGTGCTTTCATCGGATGCAGAAGCAATACGCAGATCTGTGGCATGCGTGCCGGATAACGCCGCCATCCAAATGGTCTGCTCATCTCTCTTTGTGATGATCAGTGTATCAGCCAATGTCTTTTCCCAGATCTTCCAGTGAAATATGCCCTTCTGCGTAGACCTCTTCCCGGTTGATAAGAAGTGCAAAAGCAGGCAGATCATAACCGATTTCCCGGCAGAATGCTTCCATGACAAGCTCCGGTTTGATGTTGTCGGTACTTCCGGTGGAGAGTGTCATGAAAATTTTTCCGTCAGAGACAGAAAGTGCATAAATCAGCGGCTTCAGATCCATTTCACGTTCGCTTTTCTTTGTTTTTTTTGTCACAAGAATGGAAGGTTTTTCATAAAATGCCAGAAGCTTTTCTTCCCATCCGGCAGGCGGCTCCATCCCTTCACGAAATATTACAGTATAGTCCGCCTCTGCAACTAAAGACATGGCATTGCTTGCCTTTTCATCCGGAATTTCACGGAAACTTACGATCTCCATGCCTTCGACCATCACATCGTTCAGGCGTCTGACTGCCTCGGCAGATGAGATCGGTGTCTTCAGCATGATGTCGGCATACTCACCGTTGCTGGTCAGTCCGACACCGAGCGGTGCTGCAAAGGATAAGATCATATGCGGGCTGAATCCTTCTGTGTAGGCGATGTCAATGTCTGCCCTGCGGATTGCTTTCTGAAAATAACGCATCACATCCAGATGACCGATGAATTTCATGACACCCTGTTTGCGGAATTTAATTCTTACCTTCATAACATACACCTCCTCCAAATACACTTGCTCCGCATCCGGAACAGCCGGCACGACAGTTTTTCGTTACTTCTTCTTTCTGGGCACGTTCCCATTCTTTCCATAAAAATTTCTTGGTAACGCCGATCCTGATGAAATCCCATGGAAGGATTTCTTCGTAGGAACGCTCACGCTCGGTATAAAAAGCCGGATCAAGATGAAATTCATCAAAAGCTTCACTCCAGCGGCTGTATTTGAAATTTTCACCCCAGGCATCGTAGAGTGCTCCCTTTTCGTATGCTCGCAGGATGGCAGGAGCCAGGCGGCGGTCACCTCTTGCCAGAATACCTTCGAGTACGGTGACATCTGCTTCATGCCAGTTGTACTTGATGCTCTTGCGATTCAGCTGGTCTTTGACTTCCTGATTTACAATCTTGGCTTTTCCGAGAAATTCGTCCCGGTTGTTCATCGGAACCCACTGGAACGGGGTAAATGGTTTTGGAACAAAGAAAGAAGTGCTGACCGTGATCTGGCACTTGCCGTTTCTCTGGTCTTTCGGGATTTCGTAATAGCGTCTTGCAATCTTATCTGCCAGATGTGCGATATCTTTCATATCGTCCTCGGTTTCCGTTGGCAGTCCAAGCATAAAATAAAGTTTT